>CALLDL010000045.1 GCA_937998305.1 uncultured Desulfobacterales bacterium
ATTGATGATACCAGTCATCTGATGTCTCAATCACCTGCATGATTCTGCCAATTGCTTCTTTATTTCCCCTTTTGCCCAGAGCATACAGTGCCATCGAAAATACATTGGGATGAGCGTCATTTAAAAAATTTAAAAGATCTCCATAAGTCTCCGGGTTACGGGAATTGGCCAATGTTCTTACGAGCCAGTAACGCTCGGCAACATAAGCGCTTTTTAACAATTCCGGGTAGACCTCAAACTGTTTTACTTCCAAACCGTTTCCATCAATAAACTTCAATGCTGCAACGCGATCCTGCCAGCGACTTGAGTTCAGAGCGTTTACTATGTTTTTTTCTGAAATTTCGCGGCCTCTATTCAACTGAAAAGAGATAATGAAAAAGAGGCACAAAATAAAGCATAGAACTGAAGCAATCAGGGAAGAGGTTCTTAAGTTAAAGAAAAAACCAAATAAGATGCTGATTGCCCCCTGCACGATGACATAAACGGCAAGTGGAAAACCGGTCAATAACGATAACATGGTCATCTGACGAAAGAGAGCCCATGTGTCGCTTTTTTGTACGAATTCCATTATTGCTCTATTGGGGGCGGTAAAGAATTCTTTAGAAGATATTCGCATAACAGGGCGGTCATGATTTTTGAAGATAAAGTTGTCTTCTATTGAAACGACTTTGAGATCGGCATCGATATCAGGCTTTATTGGAATGTAGTCATTGTTTAGGAAAATATTTTCAAGCGCCCGGCTGGCAGCGGTTTTTTTACTTTCAATAATTCCGGTTTTTAGAATTTTCTGATTTAATGATTTGAAAACTTCGGCAGGGTAAAGCGTGTATTTGTAGTAAAATTTATTTATTTTTGAACCAACAGGATTTGAGAACAAATAGATATCGCGAAAATCAGTAAACATCCGGCTGTCGATTTGCAAGACTAACAACAGCGCCAGCACAATGACCGGTATTATATGAATTATTTCATTGGAGCGGCTGTTTTGCTGATTCAGATAGGACATACTTTTTACGGTTGTTAAAAATACAACCGGGGGGATTAACAGGAAGTATAAAGATACAAAGAACTTAAATCCGTTAAAATTTAAAGCTATCAGGCCGCCCAACCAGAGTATTAGAATAAGATAAAGAAGTAATTTCTTTCGGTAAAATAAGCGGTTCCAAATCCATGCCAGGGCTAATGAGAGAAAGGAAATTCCTGCACCAATGCTGAACGTAAAAAAAAGCCCTCCGAAAAAAGCCGGTCCCGGTTTGAGCAATTGGCCCATTACATGGGAATTGGGTATTGGCAGATAGCCCGCATTCTTTATTGCCATCATTCTGTCATATAGGTCTCTGTTGGAAAAATAAACATGAATGCTTGCCAGAAACTGCGCCAGGATCATACCCAGCAGTAATACCGTAAAAGGATATAAGTGAATAAGTCTATTTCGCATAATTGACCAACTGCTATCAAATAACAAAGGTGCACGAGCTTTCTATTATTAGGTATCTATAAATGATTTTGAACATTCAAAAATTTGCTAAGCACCCGGAGATATGATATATTTTTCTAAGTTGAGCGATTGTCGAGGTCGGAGATCCGCCTCTGAAGGATTGCCGCAACTACTAGATCGTCAAGCCCCAAGAGGATTTCAAATTTTAAGAATAAAAACTTACCCTTTTTAAAAATTTGATACGCTTAATTTAGAATTTTATCATCATAGAGGCCTATTAGGTCAAGAAAAAGAACAAAGGAACAAGCAAATTGATCGTTGCTGTTCATCAGCCGCAGTATTTGCCATGGATTGGTTATTTCGATAAAATGAGAAGGGCAGATGTTTTTTGTTATCTGGATGATGTTCAGTATAAGAAAAATGAATGGCAAAATCGGAATCGGATTAAAACGGCTCAGGACTGGCAATGGCTAACGGTTCCGGTACGCTATCGCTTTCCTGAAAAAATTAACGAAGTTCAAATTAATAATACGACCAATTGGAGCAAAAAACATCTTCAGGCGCTCATTACCAACTACAGCCGTGCGCCTTATTTTAAAGCCCATATTTCCATTTTCGAAGATATTTTTTCCAGGGAGTGGGAGCTCATATCGGAGCTCAATATCCATCTGATAGAACGTCTTAGAGAGGCCTTGCAGCTGCAGGAAAAAACCACCGTCATCTCATCGGAGTTTAACCTCAGAGAGGAGCCCACCGACCGGCTTATCGATATATGCAAAGCCGTGGGAGCGGATACGTATCTGGCAGGCGAGGGAGCTTCAGGTTATATGGATCTGAGGCGGTTTGAAGAAAATGATCTTAAGGTAATCGTACAGGATTTTAAGCATCCGATCTATTCGCAATTGTTCAAAGACTTTCAATCGCATCTTTCAATTGTGGATCTGCTGTTTAACTGCGGTCCGGAGAGTTTGAACATAATCAGTGAAGCGAACGCAGAACCGGATCAGTTATGAAACATGGCTCACGCAAAGACGCTAAGGCGCAAAGTTAAAAACATTTAAGCAAAATTATTCAATGCAATGGTAGAGGACAGTATGCAAAAAGCGACGATTCTGGCAATTGGCGCACACCCGGATGATATTGAATTCGGCTGCGGCGGAACTCTTATCAAATATACCGAAAGAGGCCACCGGTTATTCCTGAACATTATGACCGAAGGCGGTCTTGGGGCCGAATCCGCCACCCGGATTGAAGAACAGGAAGCTTCAAAGGCGGTTCTGGGGGCGCAGGATATCTTCTGGGGCGGATATGGGGATACGCACCTCGTGGTGGATGTTGAACTCATCGGAAAGATTGAAAAGGTCATTAAAAGGGTAAAGCCGGATTTCATTTTCTGCAATTTCCCGGATGATACCCACCAGGATCACCGTCACCTGTC
>CALLDL010000046.1 GCA_937998305.1 uncultured Desulfobacterales bacterium
TTTTATATAATTGATAGAATTCCTTAACTTTAGCTCACTTTAAACTTTAGTTCACTTCAAACTCTTGCATCAATTCTTTTGGCAGAGCCAGAGAACTCTGACCTGGCCCAGAGGACCAGGTTTTTTATGACGAAATAAATATACCTTTTGTGAAAAAATTGAGTTATAATTAGATGACATTCTGAATTCTGATAAAAGGAGGGCATTATGGCAATTTCGGTTATGATTCAACGCACATTTAGCGACAAAGAAAAAGCATCCAAGCTTGCTCCACTGATCGTAAAAATCCGATCTCTGGCCACAATCCAGCCTGGTTACATTACCGGCAGGACATTTCGCTGCCTGGACTGTCCCGGTGAATACCTGGTTATCAGCACCTGGAACAGCCTTGACGACTGGAACCGCTGGCTGAAAAGCGAACAACGCACGGCACTTCAAAAACAGGTCGATGATTTACTGGGCGAAATAACTCAGTATCGGATCTACGAATCCTTGGTTGGTGGAATTATCCCGCAATTTCAGGATGTAGCGGAATGAGTCGTACGGTCGACATGAATTATCTCTATCTTATTATATTGTTCTTCTAACTTTTAAACTATCCAAGGGCTTTAGGTGACATGTAAGGAGGATCTATTATGGCACGATATGAGTTTTGGACGCACGGTGTCAACGTTCAAATCGAATATCCCGACAATATTGTAGGGATGACAGGAGATGAGTGTGCAGAACCCCGCCGCTCAGGCTGGGGTACGCTGGTTCATCAAAAGGAAAACACCACTAACTGGTTCCACTTTGCGATTCCAACTCCTGCTATAATTAATAATCAAGAAGCCAAATTAAGATTCATCCGGCTTCGGGCAGAAATCAATGAAACCGCCCGAATTGACACAATCCACTTCCGCCATGACAACCGCGTAATTTTTTCCAAGGAAGTCAATATCACGAACTGCAGTGTAGATGAAACGTTTCAAAGCTCGGGAACAATCATCCGGAGAGGCTTGGCCCTGTGTGTCCATATCAGTTTTTTGCCCGGTGATGCCAGAGGAATGGTTATATTTAAAGGCGCAGGGGCCTGCTTCGTTTTAGGTTAATGTTTAATTTTCATTTATTGAAAATGGGCAAGGTGTCAAGTCAAGCTTATCCTGTCACATATAAAGATATCACAACTTCGAAATCCACTTTCAAACATATCAGCAGAAATCGCCACAATTACCGTTTTGTGATATGGTATTGTGGTATCACAAAAAAATCAGGCCACTGATAGCTTTTTCTCATCGCAGAGTACCAGGTATCTGAAATCAGCCTTCTTAATTTAAGTTGGAGATAGTGCAGGTTTCGCCAAAACCATGGAAACTACAATACCTGATATTCAGATCAGATATAACGGCTTAAGGTTTTTCTCCAATCTGCGGATGTTCTCAGCAACGACTTTCACAATTCCCCTCATGGAGACATCCGTGGAACCAGCAATATGAGGCGTGGCCATAATGTTATAATTGAAAATCGGATCATTTGGATCCGGTGGCTCCTCCCAGAAAACATCAAGGCCAGCACCGGCAATTTTTCTGGATGCGAGGGCATTTTCCAAGGCATCACGGTCCACTAACCCGCCTCTGGAAAGGTTGATTAAAAAAGCTCCGTTTTTCATGAATGAAAAAGCATTGTGGTCAATAAGGTTCCTGCTCTCGGGAGTCACTGGCAGACACAAAACCACAAAATCAGATCTTGACAGCAATTCCTTTAGATCTTCAATCCCCCCGACCCAATCCATTCCAAGTTTTTCCATGGCGTCTTCAGGGTTATAGCGTTTGATACCGATTAGGTGAACACCAAAGGCTTTTAACCTTTTTACCAGAGCGCGTCCTATTCCACCGAGACCAATGAGCCCGATGGTTCTGCCATTCAAAGCCCTTCCCTGGGGTTGGCCCATACTCTGATCTGCCAAGCTTTTTGACATTCCCCGAACATCCCTTGAAAGACCTATTATCATATAGATTCCCAATTCAGCCACTGAATCGGCGTTTCCGGAGATATCTGTGGGCACATTGGCAACCTGTATATTGAACCTTTGTGCCGCATCCAGGTCAACCAGCTCAAGCCCTGCACCGCACTGCTGGATCAGTCGCAATTGGTCTCCGGTTTCAAGCAGCTCCTGTGATACCGAACACATGGTGGGAATCAATACATCGAAACCTTTTAACGTGTCGGCCTCAAAACGACCGGTGGCCTCGAAATGGTACTCAGGCAGTTCAGTCCGGATCAAACCAAAAAATCCGCCCCAGGCATTCTCCGGTGCAGCAAAAAGAACTTTCATTGGTCACCTCTAATATCGTTTGGCGATTTCATAGTATTTAAGAGCGGTAACGCAGCCCTGCTCGGAAAGATGTCATTTATGGATATTGACACCCAACACCCCTTTGAGTATATACTGCATCCTCGACTTTTGTTCATTTAGGATAAAAAATTTATGTCTGATAAGAATTTATCCACGAGATTTTCCGTTTTCGTTGTATGATATAGCTTTTCAAAAAGAAACCAATTTGTTTAATGAGTGGACAGATGCGAATCGTTCTTGTTAACCCGAATCCCATGAAACCGCCGGTGACGCCGATATCTCTGGACTATCTTGGCGCTGCATGCCGTCATGCCGGAATAGACGTCGATTTGGTGGATTGTGCCATTGACCTGGATTGGCGGAAAAAACTCTCTGATGTTTTAACAGAGAAACCGGTTCTCGTCGGTGTTACTCTCCGAAACATAGATGATTCCTATTTCGCAAGTCAGGATTTTTCTCTTCTTCGAGCAATGCCGGTACTTGAAACAATTAAACGTTCAACCAATGCGCCGATTTGTCTTGGCGGCGTCGGTTTTTCTATTTTCCCATCTGAAGTTCTGAAATTTTGCGATGTGTCTTATGGTATATGTGGAGACGGAGAGGAGAGTCTCGTTAAACTGGCAACAGCGCTCAAAGACAATATTGAAGTGGATGCGGTTCCGGGACTGGTTTGGATGGAAAACGGCAACTTTAAACACAACGCCATCTTACCTGTTCCTCTTGAAAAAATAGACTTGGCCTCCAGATCTTTGATTGACAATCAACATTATTTTAAAAACGGCGGGCAGGTCGGGTTCGAGTCCAAACGCGGCTGTTCCATGAAGTGCACCTATTGTCCGGAACCATTTATCAAGGGTAAAACTATAAGAATGCGTCCACCTCAACATGTTGTACAGGAATTAACCAATCTTTATCACCGTGGTGTCAACATATTTCATACATGTGACTGCGAGTTTAATTTGCCATATTCCCATTCGGTTCAGGTATCCAAGGCCATCATTGATTCAGGATTGGGAAGTAGGATTAAATGGTATGCTTACTGTTCTCCTGAGTATTTTACAGAAGAGCTGGCACATGTGATGCGTAACGCCGGATGTGTTGGAATCGATTTCGGTGCCGACCATGGTGATGATAATATGCTACGCCGACTCGGCCATAATTACAGCGCGGACGATTTGACCCGAATTCGAGAAATTTGCCTCAGACATAATATCATTTGCATGTTCGACCTACTCCTTGGATCTCCGGGCGAAACAAAACAATCCATTGAAACAACGATTTATCTCATGAAAAAGATCAGGCCAGATCGTGTGGGTATCAGTCTCGGTGTAAGACTTTATCCAATGACGCCTCTCGGGCGAAAAATCATAGAAACGTCAAAAGGGACTTTATCGAAAAATCCCAGCCTTTTTGGAGCCCTGGAAAACAATGAATCTTTTCTTCGCCCGATTTATTACTGTGATATAAGTTTAGGTGAAGATGTGGAAGATTGGCTACGTGGTATTGTGGGTGATGATCCGAGATTCCTTCTCGGCCGACGAACCGACGCAAATCCAGATTACAATTATAATGACAATCCGGCACTGACCGAAGCAATCAAATCCGGACACCGCGGCGCATATTGGGACATTCTCCGAAGGGTATCCGAGGGAATTCCTCCTTTATCTTAGAATAGATCCTAACGTTATAAAAGTCGAAAATGCTGCAAACTCCGTGAAATGGATTTGCCCTTATTGAAAAACGATAACACAACTTCTGAACTGGCATTAACATATTGAATACATAGCAGAAAAATGCAATCGGTAGTCGTTATTCTTGAATAAGTGCAAAGCGATCAAAACCTATTAAAATTTAAAGCATCGAATATCATCAGCGGAAACAGCTTTTGTGGCCTCATTTACAATCCGGATTATCTTGCAAGCATTTTACGTCGTAAATACGCTGCAATTTTTCATGAATAAAAGCTAAGTAGTAGACTTGACCTGATTGACCCAATCGATAAACCCAAATACGATGAGGTTCGTCTAAAATTCGAGTTTCCCTTATGGGTTCACCACATTTTTTCAAAACGTCGCCGGAGAGGTCTCCAATAGAAACAAGTCTGCCATTACACCTTACGGTAGAGACATCCGAACCCGGTGGGATCATATCACGTGTTATGTAATCCGCACCCAATATGAAAAACGTGATGGCAAAAAGGGTAAGCGTTTTAGTGAATGTTGTAAACTTCATCAGAACCTCCACTGTCAAAACTTGAGTAAAATGGATCAATGGTTTGAAAAGTTGTTTGATTACGGAATACTTGCCATATGAACAAGTTGAAGCCAATTCATGCCTATTACATATACTCTAAAGTTCCCCAAAAATCAAAGAGGCAAACCCCTCAATAATGATTTGCCCTTATTGAAAAAACGATACAGGATTATATTTGGCCTAATCTCTTTTTTTCAATATTTTCCAATTTTTTTAAGAGGCTCTTGATATTTTTTTGCTTCCCTTTTTCTCTCAACTTTTTCTGAGATTCAGTATAATATTGGTGTTTTTTTATAA
>CALLDL010000047.1 GCA_937998305.1 uncultured Desulfobacterales bacterium
TTGGCCAGCACTTTACCGGCCTCATAGGCTTCTTCAAGATATTCCGGATACTTTAAAACATCATCTTCAAATTCCAGCCTTCGATACAAAAGCGAATTAAAAAGCTCCATGTCCAATACATCGAAAAAATATTTGACCGTCAAAAGGACTCCATCAAAAAGTTTTTTGCCTTTCGTTGCCCCGACGGAAATAAAGAGGCCCTTTCGTTTAGCCTCCCATTGACCGAAAGGAACCTTATCGATCCAATATTTTTTCACCCACAGCGACTGACATCGATCCATTAAAATTTTCGTGTGTGCACTCACCGTATAAAAGAAAATGGGACTGGCAAGTATTAATCCTTTGGCCGACAGGATCTGATCCACAACATTGTGAAAATCGTCTTTTATGGCGCATCGCCCTTCTTTTTTACAGGCGTATATTTCCAGACAAGGAGACATCTTTAAGTCCCTTAGAATGATTTCATCGACCTGGGCGCCGGCGTCAACGGCTCCCTGAACAGCATGCTTGAGCAAAGTTGCTGTATTCCCCTTCCGCCTGGGGCTTCCATAAACGGCCACAATTTGAGGCATTTTGTTCTCCTTTATTTATATGAAACCTAAATTGAGCGATTGTCGAGTTTGCCGGAGATGCAAGGCATGAGATATGCTGCCGTTGTCTGCTACTGCAAATGTCTCATAACGCAACAGATTCGGTAAACTCGGCAAGCCCGAAGGGTTTCAAATAGTAACATTTTTTTACCCAAATAAATCCACCCATTAGATAAGATCTATTTGCGACTTTAGCAATGTATATTTATTTATAATTATTAATATCTTATAGCCCTGTTCCTATTTGAAACGCTCAGTTTAGGTGAAAGTAAAAAAGCACTTTACGCTCTTTTATTTGAATTCCTTGCTTTGTGTCAAGGTGGATATTTTTTAGGGTAAACGCATTTAAATCCAAATACAGGGAGAAAGTTCCACGACGGCGTATATCTCTTTCCAACCGACTGAAACTTGTGCTTTAGCACGCGTTAGACCGAGCCGTACCAGAGTTATAAAGAACAATTCGTCGATAGAATATTCTATTGTTTTTTTTAAGTCATAATTTCCTTCGCCTCGGTCTAACGCGTGCTAAAGCCCCTCAAACAGTCAGTCGGTTTTCAAGAGAAACACGCCGTCGCTTCGCTGCACCGAAATCAAATGCTTTTGTCCTGTTGTCAAGATGGATATATTTTGACATCAATTTTTAAATGGTCTATGGAGAATGATTTTCAAATTCAGCTCCCTGTATTAAAACACGTAATATTTTAGTCCTTTGAAACAAATCGACTTCAAAGAAGCGGTAATGTTTTCAAAAGGCTAAAGTGTTATAATCAAGATTACTTTATGAAATACGTCAATCCTTCAAAGTCACGGCAAGAATCCTTGTCCGGCATAGTGTATGCATCTTCAGCATTTTTAATCTGGGGATTAAGTCCCATCTACTGGAAAGTGATGCGCGACATTCCAGCCTTTGAGATCATTATGCATCGAGTGATCTGGTCCTTTCTCTTTCTCCTTTTTGTACTTGTATTCCGGAGGCACTGGAATGAGTTCATGGCGGCCGTAAAAAAGCCGCGGACCTTCGTGATCCTGATCCCCACAACGATACTTCTTGGATACAACTGGTTCATCTACATCTGGGCTGTCAACAATGAACACATCCTCCAGGCAAGTCTTGGATACTTTATCAACCCGCTGATCAATGTTCTATTGGGGATGGTTTTTCTAAAGGAGCGATTGAGACGCATGCAGACGGTGTCTTTGGCACTGGCCGCAATCGCGGTACTATACCTAACCTTTTATTACGGAGAATTTCCATGGATAGCCCTGTCCCTTGCCTTTGCTTTCGGATTTTATGGCCTGATCCGAAAAGTGACCCCTGTCAGTTCCCTGGTGGGCCTATTTATAGAGATGCTCCTTCTTTCAGGCCCTGCCCTGGCTTATATCTTATTTCTTCACAGTAAAGGTATCGGAGCCTTATTTCGCATCAGTATCAAGATCGACCTTTTCCTTATGGGGACCGCTTTTCTTACAGCCTTTCCACTGCTTCTTTTTACACTGGGTACGAGGCGGCTGAATCTTTCCACTGTCGGTTTTTTGCAGTATATCGCACCAAGCTGCATGTTTCTTTTGGGTGTCTTTTTGTACAACGAGCCACTTTCAAGTGCCCAGATATTCGCTTTTGTTTTTATATGGACAGCCCTGTTTATCTATTCCACAGACGCTGCAAGGTATTATCGACTGACCAAAAATCTACCTGGTGTCCATCCATAAATGGTCTTTTTGCCCAATCTCTGCGTTATGCTCAAAAAATAATCCTCAGAATATCAACTATATGCCTGCGGTTATTTTTTTCGCATGCCTTGATCTTGAAAAAAAATCCTCATTTATGGATGGACACTACCTGATCTAAATATTTGAGAGTTCGGGGACTTTTTATTGTAAACACTTATATATCAGCCTACGCCTCGGAGAACGGAATGGATAATCTTTTTTAAAAAGCGTGTACTGTTTGAGTGGTTTAGGGATCGTTAGAAAGAACAGACGCATACCGAAACATTTAAACAGCAAGAAGTTGTTTGTTCTATAGCGATTCCCTTAAATATGTTCCGATTGAATCTTTTCCTGTAACAATTTGCTGTAAGCTGCCGGATGATTTCGTTTGCCGGGTTGACGCGGAAACGGAATTTAGGATAAACTTTGCGATCTGTTGAAGGCCATTCTGTTTGATTTAGACAATACACTGATTTTATTTAACGAAGCCAGGTTCTACCAGGGGTACTTCCGAAAGATAGAAAAACTGTTTACAGACATTATGCCCGCGGATAAATTCGTGGACCGGCTGATCAGCGCAACCCGTGCCCTGGTGCAAAACAACGGTGAAATGACGAATGCTGAATACTTCATGGCGGTTTTCGCCCAAGATCACAAGGACCGGCGTGAAGAACTGTGGAACCGGTTTTTGTATTTTTACGAGACCGAGTACGACAATCTTGAAGCCAATTTTACGCTGCCGGATCATTTGTATGAAACCATGAACGAAATTGTTCAGACCGGTTTAAAAATGGTGCTGGCTTCCAACCCGATTTTCCCCTTTGATGTCCAAATGAAGCGTCTGGCCTGGGCCAAATTGGACCATTTGCCATTCGACCTGGTGACCCACATCGAGAACATGTCCTTTTGTAAACCCAGAATCGAGTATTACCTGGAAATCAGTCAAATAATCGGTGAACCCCCCGAAACCTGCATGATGGTCGGCAACGACCCCGTCAATGACCTGACTGCGGCACATATTGGAATGAAAACCTATTTAACCGATGACAGCAAAGGTGCCGGCAGGGTAAGTGTGGATACCCGTGAAACTTTGCAAACGCTTCAACTCGCAGATATCCCGGACCCGGACTTCAAGGGTCCCCTTTCAAAAGTGCCCGAGGCTGTTTCGGCGTTATGCCGAATGTTGCGGGAATGATCAACTTACCTTCATGGTAAGTGTTCACGGTCCTCCCCCGCTTCACTCCGGTGCCTACGTGTCTGGTCATTTCAAATGACTTAGCAGCCATAATTTTTAGACAGCTACTGTCCAAATTGTGCAATTAATTTCACAATTCCTAGATGTTTTTTTACTCAATATCGCACCCCGCTCTCTTGTAAAACAACATAACTATTTATAATATATCACATTATTTTATATTGTTTCATCTGGCATAGCTTTTGCTATAATTAGCTATACTTTTACAGCCAGATCATAGTGTAACCATGCAGACTGTTATAGATATCTATAATATCAAATAAATTTATAATGTTTCTATGGGGGCGTTAAATGAAGGGTAAAAACGTCGGCTTTGTTTCAACACGGCTTGCTGGAATCGACGGTGTTTCTTTGGAAGCCAGCAAGTGGGCGGAAGTCCTAGAGCAAAATGGACACAACTGTTTCTGGTTTGCCGGTGAATTGGATCGGAATCCTGAAAAGAGTTTTCTTGAACCCAAAGCTCATTTTCAACACACTCAAAACCAATGGATCAATTCACAGATATTTGGGGAAACAGGGAGAAAGCACACCATTACCGAATTGATACATGCCTTGAGATCTCACTTAAAAATTCAGCTTTATAATTTTATCAATCAGTTTCATATTGACCTTTTAATCGTCGAAAATGCCCTGACCATACCTCTTAACATTTCTTTGGGACTTGCTCTGGCGGAAACAATAGCGGAAACAGAAATCCCCACCATTGCCCACCATCATGATTTCTACTGGGAAAGGGACAGGTTCTCGGTCAATGCTGTGAGCGATTATCTGCGAACGGCATTTCCACCAAATATACCCAGCATCCGGCACGTGGTCATCAATTCCGAAGCTTTGGAACAGATGGCTTTACGTACGGGAATCTCTTCGATCATTGTTCCAAACGTTTTGGATTTCGATCATCCACCTGTTGTGGATGAAAAAAGGGTTATAGCGTTTCGAAAGAGCATTGGTTTAAATCCTGATGATAAAATTGTTTTACAGCCCACACGCATCATCCAGCGAAAAGGTATAGAGCAAGCCATTGAACTGGTGAAGGAGCTGAAAGACCCTCGTTATAAATTGGTTGTATCTCACGAAGCCGGTGATGAGGGTTTTGAATACGCACAGTGGCTCAAAGACTATGCCTTGGAACACGGGGTAGACCTTCGCATGTTAACGACACAAATTTCAGATCCCTGGAATGGAAATGGAAATTATCAAACAGAATATACACTATGGGACATCTATCCTTGTGCAGATTTTATCACATATCCCAGCGTCTGCGAAGGATTCGGCAATGCGTTTATTGAAGCCGTTTATTTTAAAAAACCGATATTGGTCAATCGATATGCCACATTTATCAGAGATATAGAGCCTAAAGGTTTTGAACTGATTGTTATGGATGGATTTCTCACAAAAAACACCGTTCACAAAACAAAAGAAATTATTGAATCTCCTGAACTTAAAGAAAAGATGGTAAATACAAACTACGAAGTCGCTTCCCGTCACTATTCGTATTCCGTTCTTAGCGATCAGTTGAATACAATCATAAAGGGCTTCTCTTTTGGGCTGGAACAGCCAATATCCAAAAAATTATCTGACTCACAACATGTCATCTATTTAAAAAGAGGCTCATCTCCAGTTCAGTATGATCGGTCGATGCATAAAGTCACTGTTGATGTGTCCGAGTAAAGAATTCTGGCCCAAAGGACCAGGCTTTGGTTTGCCCCTGAAAGGGGCTGTTTTACTCAAAACCGTAGAAGTTAAAAGTGTCTATCTCTGGTTAGTCCCGCAATGCGGGATTAGCCAGTTGGCCGGTATTAAATTACGGGCAAACCGGCATAACGGGCCGACGGACACAACCTTTTTTAACTATAGCTCACTTCAAACTCTTGCAGCGATTCTTCAGGCAGAGCCGGAGAACTCTGACTCCCGCAATGTGGGACAGGCAAGGCCCATCGAAGATTCCGCCTTGGCGGGGAAGGACCAGTTTTTTCAAGACTAAATAAAATTAAAATATGTATCGATCTCATTACAGTCTTAATAAAAAACCTTTCCAGTTAAGCACAGATCCAAAATTTCTTTGGCTCGGCGAGAAGCACAAGGAAGCGCTGGCAACTTTAAAATATGGCGTCGTCGATCAAAAGGGATTTCTGCTTGTTTCCGGAGACGTGGGCACGGGCAAGACAACATTGATCAATGCATTGTTGGAAGGTATCGAAGAAGATACGCTGGTGGCAAACATAACAGACCCAGCGTTGGATCTCGTTGAATTCTTTAATTTTGTTGCATTATCATTCAATATTCCCAAAAAATTTGACAGTAAAATAGATTTTATTGTTTATTTCAGTCAATTTTTAAAAAAAGTATATTCGGAAAATAAAAATGTTCTGCTTATCATAGACGAGGCTCACCGCTTATCAAAAGAAGTTCTTGAACATATTCGGCTTTTATCCAACATAGAGCTCCCGGAAGAAAAACTCATCAACATATTCTTTGTGGGCCAAAATGAAATAAATCAAACCTTGGCGTTGCCTGAATGTCGCGCCCTTCGGCAAAGAATCAGTTTGGTTTATCAGATTGAGCCCTTGTCAGAAAATGAAACTTTGGCATACATCAAACACCGATTGAAAGTCGCCGGGACTGAA
This sequence comes from uncultured Desulfobacterales bacterium, assembly GCA_937998305.1. Lineage (GTDB taxonomy): Bacteria > Desulfobacterota > Desulfobacteria > Desulfobacterales > UBA11574 > UBA11574. The sequence continues at coordinate 6,183 of CALLDL010000047.1, forward strand.
AAAAACATTTTCACTCAAAATGCCGTTCGAGAGATATATCATTTTTCCAAGGGTTACCCGCGTCTTATAAACACCATTTGCGATCATGCTCTATTAACAGGGTATGCCCGGGATTTGAAAAAAATCACCCCGGACGTTATCCAAGAATGTGCTCAACAATTCAATTCCATAGGCGAAACTCGGAACAACAACCATTCAATGTCCCATGAGCAACATCATCCAGAATGCCGATCCCATTCTGTAACGTGTCCGTTTTTAAAAGATATAGCCGAGGAAGCAGCATCGTCTGAAAACACAGGAACTCGGATTTTCATATTACCTCAAACCGAAAGCAGCCGGAAATACGTAAACGATAGAGAAGAACCTCAGAATAATACCGCTGATGGTTCTAAAGTGTCTATTGTAACAGGATTGCGAAAAAGAAAGTTTTCCTGGACGCCAGTTGTATCTTTTGCAACACGGATGCGAAAAGGACTGTTTTCCCTGGCATCTGCTGCCGTGCCTTTCATAAAACGCATGCAAAAAAAACTGTCTTCCTGGGTTTCTGCTGCCGTGCCTTTTACAAAGCGTATGCAAAAAAAACTGTTTACCCAGGTTTCTGCTGCCGTGCCTTTTATAAAACGTATGCAAAAAAAACTGTCTTCCCGAGCTTCTGCTGTATCTTTACCAACACTTCTTCGAAAAAAACGGTTTTTCTGGACGTCTGCTGTATCTTTAACGGTTTTGATCCTGGTCATTACAGGTCTTTATCAGAAAGCGTTGACAACGAAAAACAATCCACCCAAACCGACAGCACTTGCTCTCAAAACAACGGCATCATCTCCAGACAAACCCGAAGGTCATTTAACCTCACATAACGTCCAAATAAAAGCACCCAAAATCACACCGGATCACCCAGTAAAAACACCATCACCCCAAAAAACCAAAATATCGAAACCCAATGAATTTGAACAGGCTAAAACAGCACTGCACAATAAGAATTTTAACCGAGCAATTGAATTGTTTGAGCAGGTCATCGCACAAAACCCAACAAATGAGCCAACAATTAAGATGTACTACTCAAAGGCGTTGCTAGGACAGGCGGACAGTGTCTTTACAAAAAACCCTGGCAAAGCCGAGATATTACTGTCCAAGGCGCTTGAGGCTGATCCTGAAAATGCTGAAGCCTACTTTGATTTAGGAAAGCTTTACACAAAATCAAAAGATTACCCAAAAGCCATAAAAGCCTATCAAAAAGCTGCAAATCTAGGCTACCGTCCTTCGGATGCATTTTATAATCTTGGCTTTATCTATGCATCAACCAAAGATCTTGCAAATGCCGAAAAGATGTTTCTTCATGTCGTAGATTTAAAACCGCCCTATCTCGACAAAGTGCTATTTAATCTTGCTGTGGTCCAACAAAAACAGGGGAAAAAACAGCAATGCATCGAAAATCTTGAAAAAGCTATGATAAACAACCCCAAGAATCAAAGGGCACAACAATACCTGAATCAGCTAAAAAAGTATAAGGGAGTGTCATAATTGTGTTTGTGGAGCAGCGTAAAACAGCCCGGGTCTTGTTGGTATTATCCTTTATCTGGATCCTAAACTGTTGTGCATACCAACACCCTCCACTCCAGCCGGCACCCGAAGTGCCGCCTGCCCCTACTGAAGTCAAGCCTGAAACTCCTGTTGCAGCGCCCGATACGTCTGCTTTAGAGATACCTGCACCAGCGACGCCGGAACCCCGTTTCTATTTACACAAGGTACGCTGGCCGGAAGAAACACTCTCTCACATCGCAAAATGGTACACCGGTTCCGTTAAAAATTGGAAAGCCATTGCCAAAGTAAATCCCGAACTGGATCCTAAAAAAATCGACACCGGCGACACCATTTCCATCCCCGAAGATCTATTGACCTCTCGCAAACCAATGCCCCTTTCCTTCATGCATTCTTCGGTCCGTAAAAAAGGCACCCCACTTTCCTCATCCAAGAAGAAATCAACACAATCCGAACCACCGAAACTGTTCGGACCCATAGAATCCGAACCGTCAATAATAGAAACAGATTCAGCAAAACTGTTTGGGCCTGTAGAAACCCAACAGCCATCAATAGAACCTGATGCAGCAAAATTGTTTGGTCCCATAGAGTGAAGAATTCTGGCCCAAAGGACCAGGCTTTGGTTTGCCCCTGAAAGGGGCTGTTTTACTCAAAACCGTAGAAGTTAAAAGTGTCTATCTCTGGTTAGCCGGTTAACCGGTTAGCCAGTTGGCCGGTATTAAATTACTGGAAAACCGGCATAACGGGCCGACGGGCACAACCTTTTTTAACTATAGCTCACTTCAAACTCTTGCAGCGATTCTTCAGGCAGAGCCGGAGAACTCTGACCTGACCCAGAGGATATAGGCTTGTGTATTCTAAGAGAGGATTTGATTTGTGTTTATTCGTGTTCATCCCCTGCCCGCCATCGCTCTCGTTCAGGCGAGGCGTACGGGGTAGTTTCCCTTATCCTCTTTCCTCTTTCTGGCTTATGGGTTCTGTTTTCAATTCGGTAAAAGATCATAAAAATAGAGCATGGTGTCAGACCGTGTCAGGATTCCGAGTATGTTCTCATTTTCAACCACGGGAAGCCGGCCAATGTCGTGTTTGACCATAAGTCGGGCTGCTTCTGTGGGACTTTTTCCGGGAGCAATCGACGTAACATCTGTTTTCATAAATGCTTTTACCGGCGACTTTAACTGGGATTCTTTTTTTAATTTCTTGAAGTCTCTTCTTGAAATCATGCCCACAAGCTTTCCATCTTCTACAACCGGAAAACCGGTACAACCCTTTTCTCTTAACATGGAAGCCACCTTTTTCATGCTGGTGTCCGGTGGCACCGTATAAACAGGAAAAGACATCAGATCACTGACCTGAACGGATGCCTGTTGATTTCCTTGGATCAGTTCACGAATCATATCTTCCACGGCATCCGGGTTAACCGATTTGAGCACAGCGGAGCCGGCGGCCGGATGCCCGCCACCGCCCATGCTCCGCATGATCGCGCCGATATCAAGACCGTCGACATTGCTCCTGCCGATGATCATGCACCGGTTGCGGTCCTCGTCCATAAATATGCCAAAGGCGGCATTTACATTAAGAATTTCTCTGTACATATGGACAACAACGGCAAGATTATCCACATAATCTTTTAAGTTCAGTTTGTTAAAACTGACACTATATCCGTTGACCTTGTCTCTTTTTGCAGATTGCAGCATCTCAAACAGGACATTTTTTTGTTTTTCTCCGTAGGCCGGACGCAAAAAAGAACTGATGATGCTCAGGTCGGCTTTACGTTCAAGCAGGTACGCCGCGGCATAGGCATCTTCGGCAGTCGAAGCGGGAAAGGTAAGATTGCCGGTATCTTCATACAGACCTGCCAAAAAAAGCGTGGCCTGTATCGGGGTTAAAATTTTATTTTCCTGCTTTAACTGTCGAATCATGAGGGTAATGTTTGCCCCCACCGGCTCCTGGCATTTCCATGTCGGTGTTATATCTCCTTCATTCGAATGGTGATCCCACAAAAAGATCTCTAAATTTTTATTCTTCTTCAACCCTCGGATCCTGCCGAGCCGTCCCCAGCTGTTGATGTCAACAACGATCAATCGCGTTACATCGTCAAGAGGAATATCGTCAAAGGAGGAGATTTTCAATATATCCTTGTGAATGGATAAGAAGGCTTTAACATTTGGATTTACCTGTCTCGGAAGGACAGGGACGGCTTCCGGATACAAAATTGAAGCCGCTATGGTCGAGGCCAGTCCATCAAAATCGGTGTTTTTATGTGTGGTTATAACTTGCATGTAATACTCCTCTACTATCGACGATATGCGGTGGTTCCCTGACGACAGCGTTTTTAGGTCCCAACACGGTCATGGGAAGGTATGATCCGGTTCAGCCGGTTCGCTGTTATTTTCGGAAATTAACAGAAAAACTTTAAAACATTTGCCAAAGGCCCGCTCGGGAGAAATCATCCCTCGGTCAACATTGTTGACATAAGCAGGTTCATTGTATTAATCAAACCTGATGAATTCGTAAAAAGTTTCTTATCAGATTTTTTTGACGGCATCAAACTTCTTTACAAGGCATGTTACAACGATTTAGGAATTGCGTTTTCTTTACGCGGGACCCTTGGGAAATCAAATGCAATCATCGAAACGAAAAAATATTCCCGGATGGTGGCTGCCGGGAAATAGTGAACCTGAACCGGGGGAGCAAGCTGTCCAATCGGCAATTTTAAAGGTGACACAGCCGGTTTATCTTTTAGATCTCAACGGCCTTCCAGCCATCGGAAGGGGTGGCACCATCACCATCGGCAGCGATACCCCTTTTGCGTCCGCTGCTGTTCCGCTGCGTGCATATACACCGCCGCTGAATCCAGAAAATCTTGGGGATCCGCAGTTTAAGGACAAGCATAATCTTCGCTATCCTTACATTGTGGGTGCAATGGCCAACGGCATTACATCGGTTAAGATGGTCGAAAACGCCGGAAACGCCGGATTGGTAGGCTTTTTTGGCGCTGCCGGCCTTGGCCTCGATCAAATCGAATCCGCCATCGATCGGTTGCAGCAAAACTTAAAAAACATCCCCTTTGGCTTTAATCTGATACACAGCCCCAACGACCCTGAGCTTGAAGCAGCCGTGGTTCGATTGTATCTACAACGAGGCATAAAGTTGGTCAGCGCTTCGGCATATCTGGATCTCACCCTTCCCTTGGTATACTATCGCGTAAAAGGAATTCATCGTAATGCGAGCGGTGAGATAATTTGTCCCAACAAGGTGATTGCAAAAGTCTCCAGGGTTGAAGTGGCCGCAAAATATTTTTCACCGCCACCGCAAAAGTTTCTGGCACAGCTAATAGACAAAAACATGATCACCCGGGCGGAAGCAGAACTGTCCGGGATGATCCCTATGGCCGATGACCTGACCGCAGAAGCGGATTCCGGCGGCCATACCGACAACCGGCCGGCGATTTCGTTATTACCTACCATGATCGCCCTGCGCGATGAATTGGCCGAAAAATACAAGTACAAAAATCCGCCCTGTGTGGGACTCGGTGGCGGAATATCCACCCCCCACTCCGCCGCCGCGGCATTTGCCATGGGCGCAGCCTATATTCTCACGGGTTCCGTCAATCAATCCTGCGTGGAAGCCGGCACATCCGAAGTTGTCCGCCATATGCTGGCGGACGCCGGCCAGGCTGATGTGACCATGGCCCCGGCAGCGGATATGTTTGAAATGGGCGTTAAGGTCCAAGTGCTCAAACGGGGTACCATGTTTCCGCTTAGGGCTGCAAAACTCTACGACCTCTATTCCACCCACGACCGTTTTGAGAGTATTTCCGAAAAACAAAGAAACATGCTGGAGAGAGATTTTTTTCGGTGCAGCTTTCAGGAAGAATGGGAGCAAACCAAAGCCTATTTTACACGCCATGATCCCAAACAGATTGAACGGGCCGAAAAAGACCCCAAACACAAAATGGCTCTTGTGTTTCGATCCTACCTCGGCCAATCTTCCAACTGGGCCAACTTTGGCGACCCATCACGAAAAATTGATTACCAGATATGGTGCGGCCCGGCTATGGGCGCTTTCAACCAGTGGGTTAAGGGCTCATTCCTCCAACCACCTGAAAACCGTAACACTGTTACCGTTGCCATGAACCTCCTTTATGGTGCTGCTGTGGTGACCCGAGTCAGCGGTTTGAAGAATCAAGGGGCCTTATTGCCTGCCGGCATGGATAATTTTTCTCCCATGCCTCTTGAAAAGATACAGGAGTTGCTGGAGCATTGAGACCTTTGCAAAATATTCATTTTTGTTCAAGTTCAAGCCTCCGTCCCGTGGGGCCTACGCCCCGGAGGGGAAGACGAAAATTTTAACCACCCCAGTACGATCTGCCGGACCTACGGGGCAGGCGGGAATACATTGAGTATTTCAAGGATTAAAATTTGAGCCTGTCGAAGCGGAGCGTAGATCCCGCCCATCGGGGACGTAGAAATTGGGCAAGAAGGGAGGTTTTGCAAAAGTCTCACATTGACATTCGGCAAAATAATCCCATATCGCTTAAAACCACCTGAGATTGCTTCCTTTCTGTAAAATTTGTGCATTTTTTTATGATCGCCGCCAAGACCCCAAGGTATAAAGAGGATGGTGCGTACAGATATTCATATATAAAAATTGAAATTGATCCTGCACTTTATTATTTATGTCAATAATTTGACATAAAGCCTTCCATTCCATTCTGCACACTTACTTCTATCTCTATACTCTAAAGTCTGGCTTCATTATCGGTACAGGCTGTATGCTATTGATATCATATGTGTTTGGCTTTTTTCATTGCAGCCCATGCAAATCATTTTCAAACGGCACAAATGTTGCAAAAGAACAGTAAAATTGAAGTGCTAATTTTGCGCCTTAAAGGAGGCTAAAAGATGAGAGGCACGATATACTTTCTAAAATTATTGATAATTAGTTTGTCTGCGGGATTATTATTATTTAGCTCAACCGGCTGTAGCGAAAATGGGCAAAGTAATTTGGAGATAGCGACCAATAAAAGCAAAGTAAAAACTGAAAGAACTGGATTTTCAAAAGAGTTGGAACAATTGCTTGGCAAGAAGATAGAGCTTTTAAAAAATCTTGCGACAAATCCACAAATCATCGAGATAATCAAAAGGTTTAACGAAAAAAATCAAGACATATCCATTTCTGACATTCTTAAGGATGATAAAAAGTGGAAAGAAACTAAAGGGATCGATGACTTTATTAAACCCTTTATTATTAATGAATGCGCACAATTTCTTATCGAGTTTCAAGAACAATATGATGAATTTCCCGAAATTTTTATTACGGACGAAAATGGATTGATTGTTGGTGAAACTAACAAAACATCTGATTATTATCAGGCTGATGAGCAATGGTGGATAAAAGCATATAACAACGGAATCGGCAGAATTTACTTTGGAGAAATCGAATATGATGAAAGTGCCCATGCAGAGGCTATTTCCATATATATCCCTGTTATGGATTCCCAATACAACAAGGCTATCGGTGTTATTAAGGCAGTATGCGATATCACCGCTATTAAAATGGAGCTATAAATGGCTGTTAATACTCTGAGGTCCAAGATCCTGATAGTTCTGATGAGTGTTTCGTTATTAACATTTATCCTAGCGATATTTGGCATTATTGGGGTTAATTACGTTGCAGAAACCGCAAACGAAACAATTGATGCACGAATGCCATTAATGGAGTGTAGCAAACAGGCACAAATAGCAGTTCTTTCAGAGTCGTCGAGCATATATCAAATCCTTTTAATAAAAACGTATGATGAAATTGATAAAATAAGGACGCTTGAAGGGCGTTTGCGGGAGAGTTTAATAACATTTGATATGTATATCAAAGCAATAACTTTTGGAAGTGAAAGCGAGGCATTCCAAAGCTCCTCGGGCGGGCTTACATATGGCCAATGGGAAAGGAAAGGTTTACTAGGATTAATTATAGTTAAGGAAGCCCCCCTTAAAGTTAAGAAATTTGCAGAAGAAGCAAATGTACATCACAACCAGTATATTAAATATGCAAAAGAAATTATCAAGGCGCAAAAGAAAATTCTTAGATTGAATCTATTAGAAAAATTTGAAGACATCAAAAAAATTAAGGCTGATCAGATATATTATGCTGAGATGGCAAACACTTATAAAATTATGACATATGAAATATTGGAACAATTATCTTCTGTTGTTACTCGTCATTTTTACAATGTCACAGAAGATATTAGCCAGACGCAAAATTTTGTATTTATAATGTTAATAACAATTTCTTTTATAATCTTTTGTTTATGTTTAATAGTCGGATTATTCATTTCAAAATCAATTTCAAATCCGATTGTTAAATTAACTAAAGTAACCGAAGCTATAGCTGATGGCGATTTGTCACAGCAAATAGACATTAAATCAAAAGATGAGATTGGCCATTTGGCCAGTTCATTCAACAAGATGGTAAAAGAGATAAAACGAAATAGGATTGATTTGGGAAAACAGAACAAAAAATTAAAATCATCCTACAAAAAACTTGCACAGACTATGGCCAAGGCTAAAGAGATGGCTATAAAAGCGGACGCGGCCAACAAGACCAAGAGCGAGTTCCTGGCCAACATGAGCCACGAGATCCGTACACCCATGAACGGGGTGATCGGCATGGCGAGTCTTCTTTTAGGTTCTGAATTAAGCGCCGAACAACGAGAGTACACTGAAATCATCCGCAACAGTGGAGATTCATTGCTGTCAATAATCAACGACATTTTAGATTACTCTAAAATCGAAGCAGGTAAATTAGACTTGGAAAATATCGATTTTGATTTAAGAGTAGCTTTAGACGAAGTGACCGATTTCGTAACCATCAAGGCTCATGAGAAGGGTTTAGAGTACGTAGTCATGATTTCCCCTGATGTCCCATCGCTTTTATTTGGAGATCCTGGTCGGCTGCGCCAGATATTGAGCAATCTTGTGAGTAACGCAATCAAGTTTACTGAAAAAGGCGAAGTGGTTGTTAAGGCTACGCTCGAGGATGAAAATACAACCCATGCCACCATCCTATTTAACGTTGTCGACACTGGGATAGGTATTCCCGAAGACCGAATTGACCGGCTCTTTAAGTCTTTTTCCCAGGTGGATAGTTCCACAACCCGCAAGTTTGGTGGAACAGGTTTGGGGCTGACTATTTCCAAGCAGCTTGCGGAGTTGATGGGCGGTCAGATCGGAGTGAAAAGTAAGGAAGGTAAAGGCTCTACATTTTGGTTCACAGCAATTCTTGAAAAACAGCCTGAAGGTAAGAAAGAAATTGTTATTGTTCCCAAAGATATCAGGGGAAAACATATTCTGATTGTTGATGACAATGCAACGAGTCGGTTTGTTTTAAGAGAGCAGTTGAAGTTGTGGGGGTGTACGTATGGAGAGGCTTCAAGTGGAACACAGGCATTGGAAGAACTCAGGCTGGCTATGGTTGGTAATGATCCTTTTGAGATAGCCATTATTGATATGCAGATGCCTGAAATGGATGGAGAGACTTTGGGACGAAAAATCAAACAAGATCCAGATTTGAAAAACACAATACTCGTCTTGTTGACTTCAATGGGCAAGCGTGGTGATGCCAAGCGGATAGAAGAAAAAGGTTTTGCCGCATATTTGACCAAACCAGTCAAACAGTCACAGTTCTATGATTGTCTTACCACGCTTACTAGTACAAAAGAAGAAATGCTAAAAGATCAACCTGCTACTATTGTTACACGACACTCAATTGCTGAGGATAAAAAACAGAAGCAACGCATCCTTCTAGTCGAAGATAATATTACAAACCAGAAAGTGGCTTTGAACATTCTAAAGAAATTTGGATACAATGCTGATGCAGCAAGCAATGGTAAAGAGGCTGTAAAGGCCTTGGAAATGAAACCTTACGATATCGTATTGATGGACTGTCAGATGCCGGAGATGGATGGTTACGAGGCAACCGGGGAGATCCGAAATCCAGAATCGAAAGTGCTCGATCACAAGGTTCCTGTTATTGCCTTGACAGCTCATGCAATGAAGGGGGATCGCGAGAAGTGTCTGGAAGCTGGCATGGATGATTACCTCTGCAAACCGGTTAATCCACAGGAGCTTTGTGACATACTTGAGAAGTGGGTAGCGAAACAAAACTATTCTCTGCAAGAGGAAACAACAGTAAGTGATATAAAGCCGGTTCAAGATATCTTTGACAAGGCCAGTCTTATAGATCGTCTTATGGGTGATGAAGAGCTTGCTAATAAAATCCTTGGCGAGTTTCTGGAAGATGTTCGCCGCATGATTACTGCTTTGAAAGAAGCCCTTGATAATGATGATGCGTCCTTAGTTCAACACCGGGCCCACACACTCAATGGCGCGTCCGCTACGGTTGGTGCCTTGGCTTTGCAAGAAATGGCACATCATATCGAGGTTGCCGGCGAGGCCGGAGATTTGGATAAAGCAGGGTCTCTTGTAACGAAAATAAATGAGCAGCTTGAAATGCTAAGCGATTTGGCCTTGAGAGATTTTTGATAACATGGCAGGAAAACATCATAATAAGGATTTCATAAATACTCATATACAATTTAGTATAAATTTAATGCTATTTGATTGCCGGTGATAACTGGTACCTTTCCTATAGATAAATGTTGGAAAGACGAGCGAGTCCGTATTTTCACAAACTGTTAACCTTTCCTCTATATTATCAGCAAGTTCACATGGCCCATCCCACATTCACAAATATGTCATAAACTCATATGGATAACGTATAGTTTAACAGATATGTATCTTTCAATACGAATAATTCGCGAATTTTAAGAACTTCTGTTATAAGATCGCGCTTATCCGATCTGAGACACATGCCAAGAAGTCTTCACTATTAACAGAGACTAAAATGTCTGAGTAAAAAAGGATGTTCAAGTGAGCAACAAAAAAATTATAAAGCGTACTTTTAAAAGTTGCCACGGTGGGTGTGGTGTACCGGTAACCGCCCAAAACGGAGCTACTACCTATATCGAAGGAGACCCGGAATCGTTCACCAGGGGTACTCTGTGCGCTAAAGGATTGGCCAGCATACAGAAGGTATCAAATCACAATCGTCTTAAATATCCTATCAAAAGAAGTTGATATGGTGTGTGATATTGTAGCCCTATCTTTACTCCCATATTCCGTGTAATGATGATGAAGTCTGAAAAATTACTTTCTCGGGATACTTCCAAGCGAATCTCCCATTAGGACATATGTCTCAATATCATTTCTTGTATTTACACATAAATCCCGGTCAAGTTCTATTCTTCCTTTTTCAAACAGCAAAGCGACCGTTGAGCCTCCCATTTCGAAGAATCCTTTACGATCGCCCTTGACAACCCGCCGCCCTGGCCGGTATCTCTGTTGAATTGACCCGACGGTAAAAGCGCCGATTTCAACCATTAAGATCTGACCAAAGTGTTCGGAATCAACAATTGTTAGCATTCGATAGTTTTCCGAATAAAAGGGAATGAGCTTTCGAAGACTGTATGGGCCACTTGCATAGTACTTCCCTTTGATAGATTTCGCTTCACCTGGAACACCGGAATCCGGAAAATGGAAGTGATGATAATCCTTCAGGCCTAAACGGCTTACAAGCATAGAACCTTGACTAAATCTCTCTACAAGTGTTTCATCGAACAGAAATGAACGGAGATTAAAAATACTTCGTTTGATTCGAAATGTCATATCCGGATCTATCGATTGATAGGCAAGAATTTTACCATCCACAGGGGCAATGCATGCATGAGGGCTTGGGTTAATGGGTCGCTTTGAAAGATCAATTTCGCGCTTAAAAAAATCGTTGAAGCTTGTAAAGTCTTCTATCTCGCATATCAATTCATCCGCATTAACGTTCATCTTTTGCATAAAAGGCACTATCTTTCCTCTACTGAGCCGCTGATTGTGAATCCATCCATATAGCTGGGAAACATATTTTTGCCTGAAAACAAACTCGTTACTTAAATTTCCCAATCTGTAGTTGTATAACCAATTCAGAAAACCATCTGCGTATACACGCTCTGTCCTTAGCATCCCTTCAGTACGATCTAAATATTTGATTGAAAATCTATCGTTCATAGATTTAACTCGAAAAGCGTATATTCCCGGTTTGGTTTTTGTGCATGTTCTCCCAAGAGTTTATGGGCTCTATTTCCTTTAGCCATCAATGTAAAAATAACCGTCTCGTATCCCTTCTTCAGAATTTGGCGAATCATGAAAGAAGATATTGCTCTACCCAGACCGGATTTTTTCTTTTCTTCTTCAGGAGTAATACCGAGCAAATAAAAATTTATTCGATTTACACGCTGTCGATTGTAAATAAATTTCATTGTAGATAACAGATTATCCCTTCCGTTCATCGATCGAATGGCATCTGAAAGTTCCAGAAATGCCAATGCAAATCCTGCGATCACATTCTTTTCGTCGTAGATAAACGTAAAAAGCTCTGGATGAAATGCATAACGGGTTTTTTCAAACTGTCGCCTAAATTCTTTTAGAGAAATAGGCGTGAAACCTGTAAAATCCTTGAAAGACCTTATTAATACAGAGTGAAGATTATTCAAATCATCCATAAGTTGACTTATTTTTAGCTGTTTAAAGCGGTACCTCTTGTTCAGCAAATATTTGTAACGCTGTTCACCGAAAGCAGTCATTTTTTGCATAATTTTGCGACCGGTAACTTCTACAGAATCCCAAATATATTTTGCGATAAAACCATACTTCTCAAAAAAATCCGGATAATATGCCTTGTTATAAGGCTCACCATAAAAAGGTTTTTGATCAAAGCCTTTAGTCATTAATCGATAGCCGTGCCAAATATCAAAGTTCATCGGTCCCCAGATGCGACAGGTCTCTTTTTCTTCTTTTAGCCATGTTGTCGAGCTATCCAGGAGGTCTCGGGCTACACCAAAATCATTGATGCACTCAAAAAAACCGATTGTTCCAACCGAGGTCCCGTCTTTATCCTTTAGATCCTGGTTGAACGTTGCAGAAACCCGTCCGACAACTTTTTTTCCTGCTATGGCAAGAAAGTGTCGATGACAATTTCCCGGGTTTTGATAGAAGGTAAAATCAGGTGAAAATTGGGTGTACATTTCTTTTTTTATCGGCGGTATCCGGATTGCATCGCCATGATACAGATCATAACCGAATCTTACAAAAGCATCTACTTTTGCCGAATCAAACGTAAAATGTGTTATTGCCACTGGATTTCTCCTGTTTCTCCATTCATATGCAACATCGATCCTTCGGGAATACATCTCGTCGCATCTTTAACTCCCACGATCGTCGGAATTCCCAGTTCGCGTCCGATGATGGCAGTATGTGACAAAACACTGCCCCGTTCCACAATCAATCCTTTAGCCCGCATCATAAGAAAAACCCAACCCGGATCTGTCATTTCCGCAATCAGGATGTCACCGTTTATCTCGATACCGGGGTCGGGCTTTCTCACGATTCTTGCTCGTCCAGATACCCGTCCGGGAGAACAGGCAATACCGCCAAGTTTTGTCTCTTTCTTTTCCCCGGGCTTTGACTGGAAATCATAAGCACCCTGAAATATCTTTGTGTTTATTCCTCGGGTTATAATACGGATAGGGGGCGTCGGGGATTGACCTTGCCGCAAATATCTTTCTTTACGGATACGAACCGTATGCTTGAGATCAAGATCAATCGCCGATCTGTTAATAACTGAAAAAATTTCATCCATGGCAAGAAAAAAAATGTCCTCCGGCTGCTCCAGGAGGCCGATCCGAGAAAAAGACCGACCAATGGAACGAAAAATTTTCTTCACCAGACCATAAGCCCGTGTGCGGGCAAACCGCATGTTTTCCCTGTGGACAATACCTTCTCGGATGATCCTGAAAAGATATCGAAAAAAGTATCGCCTCAATCCTCTATTACCGTCCATCCATGGACTTTCTGTTTCTTTAACACTATTATTCATGTGATCGATGTTTTTTAAACCCGGATTCTTCCTGCATTGAAGTGTTCGCCGAATCACCTGAATCAAGATGGTCGGATCATCACGCATTGATTTTGTCTCGAGCTTCAACTCATGAAAGCTTCTGTCGCCGTATTTTTGAATATGATTTAAAAAAGTATCATAGACTTCTCTGTATTCGGGGGTTTCACTAAGAGACCGGAGAATCTCATCGTCATCAAGATTAAATAGCGACTGAAAACCTGGACTGTTTTGTATTGTTTTACAAATATTCAACACAGACTGAACCGGCTTTAAACTCTCCATATCACCTGTGCGAGACACAAGGTGATGAAAATGGTTTCTCGTTCGACTGGATGAACCAGCTTTATTGAGAAGCCGGTTCATAAGTTCATAGGAGAAGATCAGAAAGATATCATTTTCTATGGTAATCGGCCAGATACGGAAAAAGTCCGCCTCCAGCTTTTTAAAAATGATGTACAACGCTCTTGGTGAACAGGCATCAAAATCGGTTGCAGCAAAATCCATGTAAAGTTTATCAAAGCAACGATAAAAATGCCTCCGGTAGAAGCCTTTAAAAATAAATCTCCAAAAAAGAGTGGCGTAAGAAACGCAAGACGATGGAACCGATTGGGTGTTGACTGTTGTATTGTGCTCGATTCCCAACATTCGATTACAGGCAGTTTTGTCCTTTGCAAGGCCTGGATTAAAGGAAACCATACTGTACCAGTTGGTCAGGTTGTAATAAATCCTGCCGTCGATGTATCCGATTAGGGTTTCGAAAATGGATGAGCGTTTCTCAATGCTTTTGCGGTTTAGCGTAAGTCGAATCATGGTTCTTTTCATGACATTATCATAGACGTTTCTCGCAAACGAATAGGTAAGCGGTGTTGTAACACCTGGATAACTTTCAACAATATTAGAGTTGTCCCATACGGTAATGTCTTCTGCATCTTTTTCTTGCGATGTGATTGGACGTGTCTGTAACAAGTGAAGCATACCGGATGCATCGAATGCCCATTCGATATCTTGAGGCCCGTCGAAATTGGACGCAACGGTTTTTATCATCAGAAATAAGGTCTGAATCTCGTCGCAGGTCAGAATCGGAGTTCTGGACGCTTTGATGGAGGTGACGACAGAGCCTCCATGCAAATTTCCCGACATCCAAACTTTGGATTTTTTTTTGTTTATTCGGGATCTGGAAACCTCACCCGATTCAGAGTCTAGCCAGTAGGTATCAGTCTCGACCCTGTTGGATACAACCCCTTCACCAACGCCATATCCGCATGTAATTACATAATTGGAGGTGTTTAAAACCGGGTCTCGTGTAAATATGATACCGGATTTCTCGCTGCCTATCATTTCTTGAACTATGACGGCGATACGAAGAGGAAGGATGGGTATCCCGAGAGCATGACGATAAAGAATCGCCCTTTCGGAAAGGGCGCTGGCAGCGCATTGTGCGATTCTGTCCACCAATACTTCTTTTCTCACAAAGAGGTAAGAATCCATAATACCTGCGAAAGATGCATTTTTAGAGTCTTCATCGATTGCAGAAGAACGCACCGAAAAGAAAGAAATATTGCTAAAATCATCATCCAGATGTTTTCGGATTAAAGAATCCAGTGTTTTCCTTCCTGATGAGAGGAGTTTTTCTAAAAAAACCTCTCTGATCCGGTCCTTGTCATGTTGCTGTATTAGCTTCTTTACATCAATGCGGTGCTGTTCCATCAAATCGACAAACGCATTGTGTGAAATGACAAACCATCGTGGAACACGCATTCCAACCTTTGAAAGCCGCCAGAGGTTTGCAGCTTTGTTTCCAACCTGTCCGGAATCAGGGGCGCAAGGATCTGAGCACGAATAAACCGGATTGAACCGGACATTTACCGGTTTTGAATTTGACAACATTTATTTATCCTCCAAACCTGTCCTTCTCATTGAATCGGGATTGACTTCATAGAGTTCAAAGTTAGTGTATCCCATGGCTCGGTTTTGCTGAAGTAATTTCATGGCAAAATTGTACTTCCGCTTAAAAGCGGTCAAGGTATCGGGTATAACACGATGGTGTAGCAGGTTGTAATAGCACAATCTTGCATTCGGGCGTGCCTTTTTCGAAATTGCTTGAAGAAGCGCAATAAAACTATTATCGTCGACCCAATCAAAGATATTGGATAAATTAAATTTTGAGAAAGTCCCGCAATCATGACGGTCGAAAAATGTTTCGATCTCTTCGTTTACAATGGTGATACGATCGACTCGACTGCGGATTGTGTCGAAGTTGTTTTCCTGAAGATAGGGTGGTATGCAATTCCCACCTGGATAGGACTTTGTCATTACCCAGTGAACAAAATAATTTTCCCATATCGGAAGATTTCTCAAAACGTGATCGACCTGCTTTCGAATAAGAGGACCAAAACGCAGATCCTTCACCAAGGAAAAATGTGCTGAATCCATATACCAGCTCATAATCATTCTACTGAAGAAAATATCGAAAATCCACTGCCATCTCCGGGAATTCCAAAAATGATCATAGAAGTGCCTTTGAGAGAAAATCTCTTTGTGATTCAAAAGGGCTTCAACCTTTTTTGAGCCGGACAAAATTCGAAGTAATTTCCCAAAATGAAAAAAGTAGTGATCTTGTTTTCCCTGAGAAAGTACGCCATTTTCTATCAAGACCCGATGCTGAGACCAGTAAGTACGTGCTGAAGGAGTGAGATGCAACTCGAGTTTTTCATACAGATGCAACCGATCGTTGGAAGGGTGTACTCCCAGAAAAGAGAGCATTTCTTGATATTCCAACCCCTTAAAACAAGCAAGTTTCAGTTCGAGCAAAAAATTCTGAACGGCATTCAAATCGATGCTTACGACATGAATAGGGTTGTCCAGAAGAAGTCCGATACTCAAGTCTCCACCGGAAGTAATAGATAGAACGGTATCTCGATCAGTTACAGCCAGGGCAGACTTTAGTACGTCCGGGTCTTCCCAGCATGTACTATACCCGAGTTTTGCAAAAAATTTTGCTGAAGCCACTTTACTTCTGTTGGTTTTCATACGATGAAAATCCCTTCAAGTACCAAGATCGACTGAATATTTACGATGAAAATTTCTGTAGTTGTTTTCAGACCGAAAAGAATGGATTGTTTCTTATAAAAACGTAAAAAGGTCATCACCATAAAGAGATATACTGCGATCATATAAAGAATAGTGAATCCAAAGAATAGATCATAATAAAGGCAAATTATAACAATCAGAGATGCGCCGCTAAGGACAATCGGAATCACTAGAGACAGCTGAAGTCCAAAAACCATGGAATATGTTTGGTAGGTGGTTTCATCCTCAGGACGTTTGATTTTTCGTGCGATTTCCCAGGACATGGAAGACCATAAGAAGACCGTTCCCAACAACAGAACCCGACCGATATGAACTGGAATTGTCATATTGTTTTTGTAAATAAAAAACACATATAGAAAAAATAGATATGAGATCGGATTGTGGGTTGCCAGGGCTATCAGGATGTTATTAGAAATAAGCTCTTTTAAGAAAAAGTATTTATACATGAGACAGGCATAACCGAATACGAAAAGGAAAATAAGAGTCGCATGAATAAAAAACAAGTTCAAAATAAAAAGAGTCCCAACGATGAATAAGCCGAAAAGTTTAAGATCCGTGAGATGGACGGCACCTCTGGGGACCGGTCTGTCGGGGAAATGCAGGGGATCGGTTTCAAAATCTTTGAGTTCATCCATAATCCTGAGCAATAGCAGCATCAACGGAATCGTAAGGGCGCTTGAAAAAAGAACATGCTTCGGCGGTAAGAGATTTCCATTTCCGGAATGACTGAGGAGAGCGATCCCACACCATGCGCTCATAAAAAAAAGCACTCCGAATACAATATTTCTTGCCGGATACATCTCCACAAGATAAATACGGATTCGTGTAAAGAAATCTCCCTCCAGATTACCGCAAAATTGATTTGGTGATCTTTTACCCAAGTTCTTTTTCATCGAGGCTTCCAATATTTTCCTGTAGGTATCAAAATCCTAATCTTTTAAAAAACGATACTTGTTTTAAGGGGTCCCAATTCAAAACCGTGGTGCTTGCCCAAGAAATCAATCAGTTCAATATTTTTTATCTTTAGGTCTCCAAAAGAAAAATTTTCCCGGATTCCAGACAAACCGAGCAGCATTGTCTCGGCCATGCAGGCAAAAACCTGACCAGCCGACAAAGGATAGGCTGGTATCTGTATCGCTTCTTGGTTGGGAAGTTTCACAATTCCCCCTGTGAAAAACAGTACATCCTCTCTTTTTTGAATAATTGACGGATCGGTGGCGGATGGAACGGAGGCATCGCATATAATAGCGTTTTTTCGCACAAACTCGTCCCGAATTATCTTTTCGTGGGAATTAGAGACCGCCACAATGACATCTGATTGGTCTATTGAATTAATGTCGGTGGAGACCGAAATAATATCATTCATCATCGTCATCTCTTGAACACGGATGGCCTCCCAGGCTGATTTCTGATCCGCATTTTCATCGATAAGTCTTTTAATGAGCGGGCTTTCTGACAAACGCTTTACAATACCCATTGTTATATTCGAAGCCGAGCGATTCTCGACCAACATCCGGTATGCATTCTGAATAATTTGGGACCGGATACTTTCCAGCCGTTCGAGAGATCCGGATTTTGAGGATCCAACGAGATTGATTTTTGAGAAATAATTTGAAATCATTTTCGAATAGGAAGCTCCGATATTCCCGGCTGCCCCAACCAAAGACAAAGAGGTACAAGAGGGGTCCAGCCCCCTCATAGACACCGCTTTCACAATGGCCCTGACTGATACGGCCACTGTATTTGAATTGCCTGTTGTAATCGTAAGTCCCGGGTTGCTGATTAACAGTCCGTTGTTGCTGATGATGGACGTATACTGCCCCAGACCAACCACTTCGCATCCCATTTCATATGCCGTCCGGACGGCATCTTCGACCATATCCAGCGCTGGTGAGATGCCCGGATCTTTTAAGAATTCTACCATGTGTCGAGACGTAATAGGGACAACAATGAAGTTGAAATTTATTTTCTTTCCGGAAATGGAAGTTATGTCTGTTGAACTGATATGCATCGGCTTTGCAACGGGCATCATATTTCGGATAAACCTGTCCTGACCCTTCGCGGAAACCATCTCAAATGAAGGGTCGATAGCTTTTAATTGACCCTCATGGATATAGTGAATAAGAAAACCGACTTTCGGAACAGAACTATTGATCCGATCTACTTTTTTTTCTTTTGGATACGTTTTCGCTTGATACTCGGCAATGGTGCATTCACCGGTGACAAACCGAAGAAGTTCATGAGTGTTGTTCTCAGTCAACACTTCACACAAACGCTCAAATGCATGCAACACTTTGTCAAGGTCCATGTATGAAATGTATGCCGAGGGTTCAAGGCGCAGCACACGAGGAGCGCTCAATGTGGGGAAGACTCTGATTTTATTTTGGTGGAACAGGTAACCTGAAGCGAAGTATGTAAGCTGGCCCGCCCTATGGATCTCCCGTATAAATAATGAATCTGAATTTTCTTGAGAAGCGAGTACAACGCCCAACATGAGGCCTTTTCCACGAACAGTATCAATGGCTCCAGGATATCGTTCACTTAATTTCACAAGACCACTTTTGAGGTAAAAGCCCTTTTCCTCTGCCATTTTCAGAAGATGATCCCTTTCCAACACATCGAGGACCCTGTTCCCTATGGCCGATGAAAGAGGATCTTCTGCAAAGGTGGATGAGTGGATGAGCGAAAATTCATCCACATATCGATCCCGATCGACCAGCGTTGCCGAAATTTTTGCGATACCGCCCCCAAGAGATTTTGAAAGCAAATAGATATCTCCGGAGACGCCAGAGTGTTCCGACGCAAAAAACTTCCCGGTCCGTCCCAATCCGGATTGGATTTCATCAAAAATCATTGGAATCCCATATTCGTCACAGAGTCTCCTGCAATCTTTCAAAAAGTCACTTCCGATCGGCAAAATTCCCCCTTCTCCCTGAATGGGTTCAACAAATAGTGCCGCTATATTGCTCATCGGTTTTTTATTAATCTTCAGGCCGGAGTTTTCAGTCAATTTCACTGTGTAGTAATTTTGCAGCGATTCTCTAAAGGTTGTCTCAATACTTTTTTTATCAAAGGAATCGAGAAAATGGGACTCCTGTAAGAGTTCGGCAAAAGGTCGGCGATAATCTGCATTGTATGTTAGCGATAGAGAACCGACACTTTTTCCGTGAAAAGCCCCTTTCAATGCAATGTAAGCCGGGGAGCGACTGAAAACCTTTAGATTATGGCTTTCAATCAGGTATAAACATTCTTCCAATGAATCAGGAACAATCCCCCCTTTAAAAAGACCTGTTTGATGCAGTACGTTTGAGTCTGCTGGACAAGGCTTGTCATGAAGTATATTCTTTATGCCTGTGAATGTATGAAGCAAGTTTCTCTTCAATTCGTGTATTTTCTTTATTCGCTCCAACTCGGAATGTTTCATGGCAATATCCACGGCATCAGCACCCGAGTTGCCAAAAATGCAGACATAAGACTTGCCGGTTACGCTGGATAGTCTCCGGGATAAGCGCTCACCGAGAAGGCCGGATTCGGCCTGGACCGAACCCTGTACAAGATTGGGTTGAGCCTGTTTTGTCTTGTCCAAAAGAACCGATATAATATTCGGATGATTGTGTCCCAGAAGGCACGCTCCAAACCCGCCCACCAGATCCAGGATTTCGACCTCTTTACCGGAACAGTCCGTGTAGTAAAGACGATCGAAAAGCCCCCTATTATAAACCACGTCCAACCCAAGAAGTCCGAGTCGATTTTTCAAACCCGGCCTTACGAAGTGAAAATACGCATCGATTCCTGAATCAGGACTCTTGAAGTAAAAACCGTTTTCTGGGTCTAAATGGTCTGTATTGAAAAAATTTTTTGTATGGGCTGTTTTTGGAAAATCAAATGTCAGCATAAAATTTGTACCTCCCCTTTATCGCCGTCAAGAATAACCCTTTGGCCATCCACCAAATTGCCTGTGGCGTTTTGGACCGCTAAAACCGCAGGAACACCATACTCGCGGGCTATGACAGCGGCATGGGACAATATACCCCCTGTTTCGGTTATCACACCCGATATCAATGGAAACAAAGGTGTCCAGCCCGGATCGGTAAACCGTGTGACCAGGATATCTCCTGCTTGAAGTTTATCGGCCTCGCCAATGTCTCGAATTACCCGAACAACACCTTTGGTCTTTCCGGATGAACAGGAAATTCCTTTATATTTTGCATATGTACCGGGTCTTTTTTCCATTCTGTCATGCCGGTATTTCCGCCGTTGGCCTATTTCATTGGGATTTTCAAAGTGACGAAAGGACAACATATATGCTTTATTGGCTTCGATACGCCGTCGTATTGCTTTTAGGTCCGGGTTTTTGTCTCTAAAAATATCGATGACTTCCTGGTAGGAAAGGTAGAAGATATGGACCTCTTGATCCAAAATGTTTCTTTGCATCAATCTGCGTCCCACTTCCAAAGAAACACTCCGAATAAGACTGTATGCCCGGGTTGACCAATCTCGAACTTCTTCCTTGTACCAGGTATGGAAACGAACATTTTTCAGTTTTTTCATAAAGCGCTCTCTTTGGATACGTCTAAATCCTGAAAAGAATCGACGCAATTTTTTAAGTTCACTTTCGTAAATACTTCGGTTAATTGCGACATTGGTTCGCGGGTTATTCTCATCCTCAAGTCTGGAGTACGCCTGGAGCGTTTCAATAATAAACGTTGGGTCTTCCAACCATCGGGGTATCCTGAGGTCCAACTCCCGGGTACTGTGATGACCGTATTTCTTGATAAAATTTTTCAGTGCCTTCCCCAGCGTCGAATGCGCAAAAATCTTATCGATCTTTCCGGTTTCCAAAACCTGTATTGCCTTAGGATCTCTTCGGACGTGTCGGCTGATTTTCCATAGCTTAAATAATGGAATGACGGGTTTTAGCGGCCTCAATGCTGTAATCAAAGGAAGATACCGAAAACAGGCCCCTTTTTTGTTTGCTTGATCGAAGACTGCCTTGAACTCCAGCCGGGCGTTCGCCGTGTTAAAAATGGTTTTAAAGTAAGCTGTCTCCAGCTCAAAGTGGCGATGACAAACAAGATCTTCAAACAATACTTCCAAGTCACCATCGTTCATCTTTAAAAGGTTTTTCGCCTTAAATGATTTCAAATAGTGTTTAAATTTTATTATGGCTTTTTGTGTTTTTACGTGTTGATGAAAATACATCCTTTTAAGAGCCAGCATTACAGGAATTGCCCGCAGTACACTCATTGGGCTGAAAGGTGTAACCGCGCCATTACCTTCGTATGTTATTTCTATGCCCAAGTCCTGGTCGAAATTTCGCTCATTAAATCCGGGCATTCTGGCAAGAGCCTTTTTTACAGCGCCCACATTCCAGTAAGGACGGCCAAAAAAGACTTTAGACCACCGCGTTTTGTCGTTTCTTGGAATTAGGCGGATCTTTTTTAAATAGGTGTGCATTGCAGATTCAAACACACGTTCATAGAGTGACCACATGAAAGGTGTAACCACCTCGGAAGAAACCCCTCCATCCCGAAAGTCCGCAGTGGTCCATTCTCCATTTATTCCCTGATATCCCATGGCAGTAATAGGGCGAGCCTGTAAGATATAAACTCTTCGATCCGCAACGGCCCATTCAATATCCATTGGACACCCATACAAAGTCTGTATTCTCATTGCCATACGGACCAAGTCCCATAGGATTTGGTCATCAAGGAGAGTTCCGGTCCTCTGTACATTTTTAAAGGCGACATCTACATCGGGTCTTGTGAAAAGTTCGATCCGATCCGCGGAAAAAGCTTTCTTTATGACTCTCTCTGAGAAAGCGTTAATCAGATATCTGTGCGGCTGAACCTTACCGGCAACCAGGGGCTCGCCAAGCCCTTTTACAGCCTCCAATACCATCTCCTGATCACTACCGGTGACGGGATTCACAGTAAACAATACGCCCGATGCATCCGGTTGAATTTGTTTCTGGATTAAAACCGAAAGACTTAGTGCATCACCGGGAATCTTATTTCTTCTTGCATATTCTTGAACTCGTTCTGAAAATTGTGAATTAAAGCAGGATTTAATCCCTTGAAAAAGGTCCTTTTCTCCACTAACGTTTAGAACCGTTTCATATTGTCCGGCAAACGAAACGCCTTGGCGGTCCTCTTGCACTGCAGAGGATCGGACGGCTACGGGCATTCCAAGCAAACGAAATCCCGACAAAATCTTTTCAGAAATCTGCCCAGGGAAGGCATTTTCATTGATCAATCTTTTTGATTTGATGCCCTTTTTGAGACTCGACCTCTTTGAAATAATTTCCTGGCAAGTTGAACAGGTTAATACAAACCCATCGGGGACAGGAAAGTCCGATCGTTTCAGGCGGGCCAGCTCAAAGGCTTTTCTGCCCACTTCTTGGAGGTCATTTGTCTGTACTTCCTCAAGCCACTTCATAATCGATCCTTTTTTTTGACATAATGAACAGCAAGAGCGGTGCCAATACGAGTTGACAGGATAAACTTTTTGCGTTGAGTTTTATCTGAAAAGCGAACGAGGCCGGGATAAATCAAACAAATTAATGTATTATCAATAAAATACTCAGAGAGTTTTGAAAGAGATTTTAGAAACTAAAAGATTATATTTTGGGTTTTAACAATTTTTTAAATCAAAAAAGAGAGGGCAGAAGGGCGCAACATAATTTGACGTGGCCATAGAAAATTGAAGAGAATGATGTTAAATCATAAAGTTAGAACTTAGCAAGAAATGTTTACAGCGCAAAATGAATTGCACCGTTTTAAACGGGGTATCCTGTGTTTTCTTTTGGCTATAGCGTATTATCTGATATGCCGAATCAGAATTAAGGACTATTTGTTTTTCAATCTCAGACGCCGGTTCAATGCCTGTCGCGTTATTCCCAAACTCAATGCCGCAATGGACTGGTTGTCACTTGCCCGTTTCATGGCTTCATCAATGAGGAGTTGTTCCGCCTGTTTGAGTGTTGGTAATTGCCCGGAAAAAGACAGTAAGACCTTCTTCTCTTCGAGCAACTGTTTTGATTCTGTTTTAAACGAAGGATGCTTTTGAAAGAGATGAAACTTGAAGCTCTCCATGGAAAGCTTGCCGGATTTATGACTGCTGACCGCATTGAAAACCATGGATTCCAGCTCTCTGATGTTTCCAGGAAAATTGTAGGTCGAAAGCAGGATGGTCAGTTCATCAGGCGGCGTAGGTTCCTTCTTATCCAGTGTTTTGGATGTTTTCCCCAAAAAGTGTTCCACAAGAAGGTTCAGATCTTCCATACGCTCACGAAGGGGTGGAACATGAATATGGTGGTCGCAGAGCCTATAGTAAAGATCCTTACGAAATCTGCCGGACGACTTCAGCCCATCGAGGTCCTGATTGGTGGCAACAATTATTCGGGCATTAGAACTCTTGGCAACATCGGATCCAAGAGGAAAAAAATCTCCGTCTTGTAAAAGCCGCAAGAGTTTTACTTGTGACGGAGCACTCAGATCACCGATCTCATCCAAAAAAAGTGTTCCTCCTGACGCTTGTTCTATCAAACCGCCACGGGCCTGCTCTGCACCGGTAAAGGCACCTTTCTTATGCCCGAAAAGCGTATCCGCAAAAACGTTATCATCCAAACCCGCCACATTTACAGGCACAAAATCGCCCTCTCGATGGCTTAAAGCATGGACCGCTTTGGCAATCAACTCCTTGCCGACACCGGTTTCTCCGGTAATCAGGACCGGCCGTGGGCTTTTAGAAATCGCCTCAACGTATTGAAAGATAGACCGCATACCGGCACTGTTTGTCACAATTTCCGAAAAAGCCCCGGGATGCTCTAACTTGTCGAACAAAACATGGGCTTTTAACAATCTGTTCTCTTTTTGCAATTCACGGAGTTCCAAGGCCCGTCTTACACCGCTGACAAGGCGACTTTTTTCAACAGGTTTGACCATATAGTCAAATGCCCCGTGTTTCATGCATTTTACGGCTGTTTCCACATCATTTGCTCCTGTAATGATAATGACAGGAATTTCTGGAAAATCGCTGTTTATCATCTGAAGCAATTCTTCACCGGACACATGCGGCATTCTCAAATCGAGAAGCATGACTTCAACATCCCGATTAGAAAGCGTCGGCATCACGTCACGGCTATCCTGACAGCGGATAAAATGATTCATATTTGCAGAACGGAGCGCGATTTCAAAACTATCCAAAGCCTGCTCTTCGTCATCCGCCAAAAAGACTGGACATTCGGGGTATACAGACTCTTTCATTCTATTATCCCTTTCAATGTATTATTTTTTTCATGAACGGGCAAAATAATCTCGACCGTTGTTCCCTTCCCGATTTCCGAGTCAAAAATCATTCGACCACCGTGGTCTTCCACAATTTTTGAAGAAATTGATAAACCCAGTCCAACGCCTCCCAAATCGTGTTTGGTGGAAAAAAACGGGTCCGTAATCTGCGACAAATTTTCGGGGAGGATCCCCGTGCCCTCATCCCGTATTTTAACCACAATACTGTTCATCTCTTCATCACAGGAGATTGAAACAAAAATGCCTTTAGTAGGTTCCTTAAGGGCCTGGCAGGCATTTTGAATCAAATTGACAAATACCTGTTCGAGCCTCTGAAAATTACCGGTCAGCGATGGTAAATCCTTACCATATTCTACTGAAAAATGATGTGTGGATTTGTTTATCATATTCGAAATGAGTGAAATGGCAGATTGTAAAACAGCATTAATATCAACAGATTGTTCTGCCTCGGAAACATCCTTTCGTACGAAATTCTTCAAGTTTTCAACGATTTGCATGATACGTTTGGACCCATTCAATATTCCAGAGAACAATACCGGTATCTTTTCACGCATCTCGGTGTATTTCATGCCGCCTATCATAAAATCGCCATTCTCCGTGTAGTATTCCTCAAGGATCGGCAGAGCACTTTCCCATGCTTCCTGCAGTGTGGGTGTATTTAACCGAATAAAATTGTTGGGATTGTTTATCTCATGTGCCACGCCGGAAACCAGTGTGCCCAACGCAACCATTTTACTTGCTTGAAAAAGTTGCTCTTGATGTAATCTTTCCTGTTCCTGGGCCCGTTTACGCTCGGTAATGTCACGCCCAACACCCCGGAAACCGATGGGTTCACCTTTTGAATCATATAACAGTGAAATGGAGGTCTCGATAAACTTCTTTGTTCCATCCTTTGTGATGGTTTCCCAATCGTATGCCAACGCGGGTTTCCCCGTTCGATAAACTTCGTTAAAAGTTTGAAATACTTTCTCAGCCGTAACTTCAGTCATAAACTGCCGATTGTTCATGCCGATCGATTCTTCCTGAGAGTAACCGAGATGCCTGCACAGGGCCGGATTTATAAAGGTCAAATTCCCGGACAGGTCGACCTCCCAATATCCGTCTTCCATGTTGTTAAGAATTGTCCTATATTTCTTGTCGCTTTCATACAAAGCCTCCTCGGCCTGAACACGATCTATGATTTCTTCTCTATACGCGCGGTAAGTCTCTTTCAGTTCTTTATACTGTATCTCGGAATATTCAAAGGCCTTTGTCAATCTAAGAGATAGAAGAAATGCCTGAAAAAAAATAAATATACAAAGGCCCAAAGGTGCAAAGTATCCTGTCTGTATTATCGCTTCAGCGTACATCATGTCATTGATGGCTGAAAAAGCCAAAATGATAAACCCAAGGAGAAAAATAAAGGCCCCGGCTCTTTTTCTGATTGAAGCAACGATGAGTACATAAAGCCCGTATATAATAATGATGATAGTGAGAATTTGATATATTTGGAGCGTGTATGAGAAAATTCTTGCCGGTGTAAAGAGTACGGCACATGAAAAAGCAAGCCCTATAGAAACGATCAGGTGCAGAATTCGTCTTGGAATCTCCTGAGGGAAAAAGGCTTGAATAAAAAGTACAAATGCAGGAATTGCGAGATAAAAAGAAAGATACTCCATCTTGACAAGCAGTTCCCAGGGAATGTTTGGAAAAAAATGAATGATATATTTTTCACCTGTGGCAAGAAGTCTAAGCGTAACTAGAAAACAGAAAATACTAAAATATAGAAATGTACGCTCCTTTTTTTTGAGCGTAAAAAGACAAAAATGATACAATGCCATAATGAAAATACTGCCGAATAGAAAGAGATCAAAGCCAAGTCTGTTTTCCTTGATTTTTTGAATGCCTTTTTCTTCCCCCAACTGGATAACTTCCCGGGGTCCCCCTCGTCTGTGATGAAAATTTGATACCTGAAAAATGAGCTCGATTTGGTTTGCTTCAACCTTACAATCAATGATCTGGGGAAAATACCGAGGAACTGTGGTTTCACGATCTTTTCCGGCGATCCCAATCGAACTTACTTTTTGATCATTCAGAAAAAGGGTATATGCGGTACCTATGCTTAATAATTTTAGCGCAAGATGTTCCTCTTTTTCGTGCAAGAGAATTTTCAAGCGATATGTAGCGTATCCATCTCCGTGAAGCTCTTTTCCGTTTATCTCATACCCGTTCCAAAACCCAGGCAGTTGGATGAATCCTGTTTTTTGAGGCGGAGTTGCCCCAGTAAAATCCGACGGCGCTAATTGTTGTTTCCAGTAGAATTCATACTCACCGGAAAGTTCTACGGCGCCATCGCTTTTAAAATTCCAATCGGTTAGATCGAGAATACCTTTAATTGCTTTTGGAGGAATCTTTTCTTGAAAACTATGATTGCAAGCAATGAAAAATAATAAGAAAACGCCCGTCAAAATTAAAAAATATTTATGAAAGTTAGATCTCATGATCGGATGTTTGCTTAAGTTGGATAAAATATTCTATTGATACGTACTCGATCTTCAAGAAATTTTGAAATTTACATTTGAGGCAAAAAAGAATTCCATCAAAGAATACCGTCTTGTTGTCAAAATATATCCTTTAAATTAATATCATTATAAATTGTTTCTGTAAATTGTAAATATAACTGCTAATGCGCGCTCAAAGAGTATTGTTGTTGGGTAACATCCTGTTAGGTATTTAAAATGATCAGTAACATTTGCTGCTTAGATTATTGGAAAGCAGATTTATAGCAGAAAGCAAAAGCTGGGTAACGAATAAACTTACCGGCGGTTTGCCGTTTGGTTGAGTGGGAGTTCGGTTGCTCTATTGAAATTCTCATTTCCATAATAATTCGTGTAAATACATACTGTGCGGAAAAACAAATATGTGGAAGAACAACCATAAAATAGACATAAACCTTGCTGGATTCACAAGATTTGGTTGTGTTTTTGCTATATAATATCCCAATATCATTACTAAAGGATCAGCTATAATCCTATTCGCCCAATATTCAACTCCTTGAAACCAACATTCAACTGTATAACCAGCAATTCCAATTTCAAGGTAGTGTTCAACAGTCTCCCAAAGATATGCAGCAAACAATACTAATATTATATTGAAAAAACTTGTTTTTATGTCATCTTTATCGATACGAAATTGTTTTTTAAATATTTTCCAATTACATCTAATAGCGATTGTACCAAGTGAAATACCACTAAATAAGTGCTCAAAAGTCCAGAAATCTAATAGCAAACAAAAAAGTTGTCATACCTAATGAGTGTCTTTCCTTATCGTGGATCGAAACTGTTCGGGAGAAGAACCATAAATTCTCTGTGTCTTCTTGCCCCTGCAGTGAAAATAAAGATTATTATGAAAGTATCGCATATCTCGCCCTATCCAGCCCTGTTGCATCGACAAAACCAGTCAATATACCGGTAATATATAAGGTTTTAACAACATTCATATCTATCTCCGATGGTTTTTCAGGCCCTTGATTGACGGATGCTTCCACATACAGTTTTTTCATCATTTCAAAGCCCTTTTGTTGGACCGGTTCATTTGAAATGATGCCTCTGACCGTGTAAACAAATTTGAAGCGCTTATCCGACCCCTTTTCACGCCGTATAAATATGATGTACTTTTTGATCAGCGCATCAATACCTTTATCGGAAACTGAATGCCCCCTTAGGTCAAAGAAAAAACCCTTTTCAGAGAGCCATTTATTCAAATCTTGGATTATTTGCCTGGCTTCGGGAATCGAAAATTTCAAGTCCGCCACCAGATGCCCACCAAAAAATACCGTAAACGCCTGATCCGGATTGTATTGTCTGGCATATCCGGACTGCATCCCGCCCAATGGGTCCGGGGGCAGAAATTCTCGGGACCAGCGTTTCCACTTGGCCAATTTGATGCCCAACTTTTCGGAAAGCTCCCTATTAGTAAAAAATTTGATCATATTCCACTCCCATTGCTTGTTGTATTGACATAACAACCCTACTTTTTGTTTCGCACCCATATTTTAATATAAGTCTATAATATAATAGTATTTTTATCCGATATTAACAATTGAGTTGTCATACTTAGTGCCCATCAATAAATGAGGATTTTGTTCAAAATCAAGCCTCCGGCCTCGCTTCCAGCCCGCAGGGCTTACAGGCCGGAGGGTAGAGCCTATGTCCCGGAGGGGGATGCGAGAAAAATAAATGCCCCAGTACGATCTGCCGGCCTGTCCCGGCATCTTCACGGGGACCTTCGGGGCAGGCGCAGAGATTGGGCAAAAAGACCATTTATGGATGGACACTAATTGACCACTTGTTATACCACCATGTCAACTATTATTTTATGATCATTTACTTGCAAATACTTTTTTCTTGCATTATGTTTAACAAATTATTAAAAGTTCAGATTTTTCTCTAAATAAAATCGTGTAACGATTTTATGGAACGCGGCTATGCCGCTCAGTCTGGCGAAAAGTTTACCCGCCTCTGACGGGCTAAAATTCCTATCCCCGCAGCAAGCTACGTGGTATTTCGGAATTTTTATTCCGTATTAAACGGGGAAGTTAAGGTATTCTATCAATTTTAATTATAATTGATTTCGCTGAAAGCGCGTTCCTCAACTTTAGCTCACTTTAGGCACTTCAAACTTCAAACTTTTGGACTTCAGCTTATACGGGATAAATGTACTGATAAAAATACGTCATCGAATCTACGAATACGAATTAGAGCACTAAGAGATCATTATTGAAACCGACAAACAATAAAATACCACGCCAATTTCCGGTGGCCATCATCGGCATGGGGTGTCTCTTTCCCAAATCGTCCGGGTTAAAAGCATACTGGCGGCTCCTTTTTAACGGTGAAGATGCCATCACCGACGTGCCGGAAACCCACTGGTCTTGGAAAGATTTTTTCGATGCAGATCCCAAAAAACCGGATCATGTTTACTGCAAGCGCGGCGGATTTGCCTCGCCGCTTTCCTTTGATCCTACTGAATTCGGCATCCCGCCGTCTTCCCTTGAAGCCACGGACACCTCTCAGCTTCTCGGTCTGGTTGTGGCTAAAAAAGCCCTTGAAGATGCCTTCAACAAAAAAGATAACGCGTTCAACCGGAGCAGAACCAGCGTCATTCTGGGCGTCACCGGGACCCAGGAGCTTGTGATCCCCCTGGGAGCCCGTTTGGGGCATCCCATCTGGCGAAGCGCCCTTGAAGATTCGGGAATCGATCCTCATAAAACCGAAGAAGTCATTCAGAAAATATCCGATTCATACGTATCCTGGCAGGAAAGCTCATTTCCCGGACTTTTAGGGAATGTTGTTGCCGGCCGAATCTCCAATCGTCTGGATCTTGGCGGTACGAACTGTGTGGTAGATGCAGCCTGTGCCAGCTCCATGAGTGCCATCCATCTTGCGGTCATGGAACTTATTTCAGGTCGAAGCGATACTGTAATTACCGGTGGCGTTGACATGCTCAACGACATTTTCATGCACATGTGTTTTTCCAAAACCATGGTGCTTTCCCCCACAGGAGATGTACGACCGTTTTCACAAGATGCCGATGGGACCGTTCTTGGAGAGGGGATCGGGCTGTTTGTTCTCAAACGGCTCGAGGATGCCCAAAAAGACGGAAACCGGATCTACGCGGTCATCAAAGGTGTCGGATCATCCAGCGACGGAAAATCCCAGAGCATCTATGCCCCCAGGGCCCAGGGACAGGCCAAAGCACTCAAGATGGCGTATGATGAAGCTGGAATCGATCCCTCTACCGTGGAACTCATCGAGGCCCACGGCACCGGCACTAAAGTCGGCGATGAAGTCGAATTTCAGGCTTTAAAGGGTCTTTTCGGCCAACCGGACAACAACCACAGAAAGTGTGCGCTCGGCTCCGTGAAATCGATGATCGGACACACCAAGGCAGCGGCTGGTGCCGCAGGCCTGATGAAAGCGGCTCTCGCTGTTTATCACAAAGTGCTCCCACCTACCTTGAAGGTCCATGAACCGGACCCCAAACTGAACATCCACAAAAGTCCCTTTTACCTGAACACCCAGTCCCGACCCTGGTTTTCCAAAAAAGAACATCCGCGCCGGGCAGGCATCAGTGCATTCGGTTTCGGCGGCAGCAATTTTCACGTGGTGATCGAAGAATACAAGAAACAAAAAGAAAAAATCTCCTGGGACGGATCTAAAGAAATCATTGCGTTCTCCGCCTTGAATCAACATCAGCTCAAACAGGATGTTCAACGCTTTAAGACCTTTGTCGACAACGC
Organism: uncultured Desulfobacterales bacterium; assembly: GCA_937998305.1. Classification (GTDB taxonomy): domain Bacteria; phylum Desulfobacterota; class Desulfobacteria; order Desulfobacterales; family UBA11574; genus UBA11574. Next base: position 37,404 of record CALLDL010000047.1, read on the forward strand.
GCCCTCGCATGAAGACATATCGGCAAAGGCTGCAAAGACGAGAAATGATTTTTCGGCCAAAGATCCATATCGGTTCCTGTTGGTTCTTGAACCATCAAATGATATCATCAATCTTTTGGACCGCGCCGTCCATGCCCTTGGAGATAACCCTTCACAGGAAGCATGGCAACTTGAAAATATGTTTTACGGTGGCCCTGAACCATCCGGAAAGATGGCATTTATCTTCCCCGGGCAGGGGAGTCAATATGTCAACATGGGCAGTGACCTGGTCTGCTTTTCCCCGGATGCAATGAACGTTATAGAGCGTGCTAACAAAACATTCGAAAGCACCGGCTGTTTGACCGACCATATCTATCCTCTTTCGGCTCAAAACGAAAAAGATCGACACCTTCAAGAAGAAACGTTGAGAAAAACAAATGTTGCCCAACCGGCCATTGGCACCGTCAGCATGGCCATGTTGAAAATCCTTCAACATTTCGGTCTTCAACCCGACGCTGTCTGCGGTCATAGCTTTGGAGAGCTCTCAGCCCTTTGTGCCGCCGGCTGGATCGATCTGGAGTCATTTCTTTCTCTCGCCATAACCCGAGGCCGTTTGATGGCCCAGGCTGGTGGTAACAATGATCAAAGCAACGGGAGCATGATAGCGGTTAAAGCCCCGCTGGACGAACTCGAAAAACTAATCAAAGATACAAAAACCGATGTTATTCTGGCCAACCGGAACAGTCCCACACAGGGCGTTTTATCCGGGTCGTTGGACGCTCTGGCCAGAGCTGAAGAAAAATGCAGAGAAAAAGGATTTAGAACCGTTCGGCTTCCCGTCTCCGCTGCGTTTCACAGCCCTTTGGTTCAACACGCCCAAAAACCTTTCTCCCAGGCCCTTGAAAACATCAGCATCTTAGCTTCTGATATTCCGGTATTTTCCAATACAACGGGTTCCTCCTATCCTGCTGATCCAGAAAAAGCCAAACAATTACTGGGCGATCATCTGTTGTCACCGGTGGATTTTGTCAGTGAGATCAATAATTTATTCAATATGGGCGTGCGAACCTTTGTTGAAATTGGGCCCAAATCAGTTCTTACCGGTCTCGTGAAATCTATCCTCAAGGGTCAAAATTTTAAGGCTGTCTCTTTAGACAAGTCTTTTGGAAAACAATCGGGAATCACAGATCTTGCCCAAACACTCGCTCTTGTTGCATCTCTTGGCCATTTCGTGGACCTGAGCGCCTGGGAACCCCAGGATGGAGATGTGACAAAACAGCGGATGAGCATATTGCTCTCCGGCGTCAATTATAGAAATCAGAAAGCAGGGGCTCGGGATCAGGGGGCAGGGATCAGAGGTCGGGGATCAGAGGTCAGGGTTCAGAGACCCGCAATAGAAAATCAGAAAACAAAAAACAAAAAACCGGTTATAAAAACTGAAAGAACGGAACAGAATACACCATCGGAGCAACCGGTGATCAGGCCGAAACATCTGAAAATTCGCTCCAAAAACATACAAAACAACCCAAATGCCATGAAAACGAAACACCCACAAAACAATATCACGCTGGATGCACTTCAGGTGTTACAAGACGGTCTGAAATCTATGCAGGCCCTTCAAAAACAGACCGCCGAAACCCATCAAAAGTTCTTGGAAACCCAAACCCAGGCAACAAAAACTCTTCAGCATATGATGGAAAGTACCCAGCGGCTGGTTGAAGGATCTTTGGGGATTCATTCGGATAGAACCATATCTCATGAGCAGGTCGAAAGGTTCGAAGAAAAACTTTCGAACACGGAAAAAACCTTAACGACTTTCAACCAAATGCACAACGATCTGCAAACACCGGTGGAAGAAAGGATGCTCCAAACACATTCGGATGAAGTAGTAAAACCGGATCTCACTAAAGCGCAATCCAAAGAGGCCGCATTCAATGCACCAAACCCAAAGCCTGCCGCCAAGGACCCAGCATCTCCTGATGAAGATCAAAAAAACATCGCAAATATCCTATTGGACACTGTCAGTCAGTTGACCGGCTACCCCGTTGAAATGCTGGCTTTGGACATGGATATCGAGGCCGATCTCGGCATCGACTCCATCAAACGAGTGGAAATCCTCTCGGCACTTGAAGAAAAAATGCCCGACCTGCCTACCGTATCTCCCGATATCATGGGCACCCTCAAATCGCTGGGACAGATCGTTAGCTACCTTTCGGACACGCCGGATACTGCCACCGTATCTTCTGAAACAAAGGATGTTGAACCGTCCGCTTCCGGACACCGGGAAATAGAGGGCAGCCTGTTGGACACTGTCAGTCGGCTCACCGGCTATCCTGTTGAAATGCTGGCTTTGGACATGGATATCGAGGCCGATCTCGGCATCGACTCCATCAAACGGGTGGAAATCCTCTCGGCACTTGAAGAAAAAATGCCCGACTTGCCCACCGTCTCTCCAGATGTCATGGGTACCCTCAAAACACTGGGGCAGATCGTCGAGTACCTTGCCGGAACTTCAGCACCCCAAAAACCGGAAATTGATACATTTGTTTCACCGTATGTTTATCATGTGGAACCTGTCCAGGAATCTTTGGAACCCCCATCACAGCAAATCTCTGATTTTTCTCCAGAATACCTGGCAAGCAACATCGGCAGAAAGGTCGTATCCGCTTCTAAAAAACCGTTCGTTCAAAAGGATTTTTTAGCGCCGCCTCACGGACGGACTGTATATGTCACGGACGATAATGCCAATCTATCACAGGCCATTGTCGATCAATTCAAATCACAAAACATCTCTGCCGAAACCATACCAAAAGATATGTTCTTCCAGAGTGTGAACAATGAGCCGCGCGTAACAAATATCGGCGGTCTGATTATTGTGGCGGAACACGAGTCGCAGGATGACAGCCTTTTAAAACACGCATTTTCTCTGTCAAAGTCTCTCGGTCCGGATCTTCTTGATTCTGCCGAAAAAGGCGGTGCCCTGTTTGCCACCATCACCCGCCTTGACGGCGCTTTTGGCTTCAAGGGTCTCGGGATAGACCATCCCGTCCAGGGGGGTCTTGCCGGCCTGGCAAAGACCGCTGCCATTGAATGGGAAAATGTCCGTTGCCGGGCTTTTGACATTTCGCCCCTTTGGCAGGACCACACCAGCATTGCAAAAACCCTTGTGTCTGAACTGTTGTATGCAGATGCTACAGAACCGGTGGAAGTGGGCCTGGATTCGGATTCAAGATGGGTTCTGGAGCTTGAATCCCTTCCCTACCACCCCCAAGGGGAAATAGATCTTGATCCAAAAGATGTCGTCATCGTCACCGGCGGCGCCAGAGGAGTCACCGCTGCTGCCGCATGCGCTTTAGCAGAACACGCAAAACCGACCCTGGTGCTTTTGGGACGGTCTACAACTCCAACGCCGGAACCCGAATGGCTGTCGGGGATCAAGGACTCGGCGGCGATTAAAAAGGCCATTCTTGACAACGAATTTGACGGCAGTAACCCTACACCGGTTCAGCTGGAAAAGATTTATAAAAAGTACATGGCCCATCGGGAAATCGAAACAAATCTCGAAATCATGAAAAACTTCGGCGTTAATGTGCGCTATTATTCGGTGGATGTTCAAGATGCCGATACAATAAACGCAATTTTAAATGATGTTCGAAACACCCTTGGCCCCATAAAAGGGATTATCCATGGTGCGGGACTCCTCGCGGATTGCCGGATTATCGACAAATCCGTCGAGCAGTTTGAAACGGTTTATAACACTAAAGTTAAAGGCTTAAACGTTCTTCTGGAGGCCACAAAAAAAGACCTCCTCAAATACCTGGTACTGTTCTCGTCGGTCACAGCCCGGGTGGGGAATAACGGTCAGGCAGATTATGCCATGGCCAATGAAGTGTTAAATAAAATGGCCCAAAAAGAATCCATCCAACGCCCGGATTGTAGAGTCGTTTCCATCAACTGGGGCCCCTGGAACGGCGGGATGGTCTGTTCGGCGCTCAAAAAAAAGTTTGAAACCAGCGGCATCAATCTCATACCCGTGAACGCCGGCGCCATGTGCATGGTCCATGAAATGAAGGGCCACGGCAATTTGCCGGTTGAAGTGGTCATCGGCGCCAATATCCTTTATGAAAAAGAAAAAGATGTTGCTGAAATTGCAGAATCAGCCTTCGAACCGCCCATTGTGCTGAATAAAAATGAAAACCTCTCTATGACCGTTCAGCGCGAAATCGATGTGGATCGATATCCGATTCTCGGCGCCCATATTCTGGATGGAAAACCCGTGGTGCCCTTTGCCTTGATCGCCGAATGGCTAGGCCACGGCGCTCTGCATGAAAACCCTGGACTTTTACTTCACGGCCTGGACGATATGCGCATCTTTCAGGGCATCAAGCTCAACAAAAATAAAAAAAACATCCGTCTCATGGCCGGTAAAACGAGAAAAAAAGGCGCCGCTTTTGAGGTGGATGTCCAAATCAGAGACGGCATTAAGGATAATATCGAGGTGATCCACTCCGGGGCCACGGCCATTTTAGCCGATCAACTCGAACCGCCGCCCAGTTTTGACCTATCCGCATATATCGGCACCAACGGATATTCAAAAACCATTCATGAAATCTACGAAAACATCCTGTTCCACGGGGTTGAACTTCAAGGTATCCAGGAGATTATCGGGTATTCATCCCAATCCATCACCGCACGGATTTCTTCAGCCCCCTCCCCTGTGAAATGGATGAAGGAACCCTTAAGAAGCCAGTGGATCGCCGACCCTTTGGTCCTTGATTCCGCGTGCCAGATGGCGATACTGTGGTGCTTTGAAGAACGAGGCATGGTGTCTTTGCCCAGCTACAGTGCCAGCTATCGTCAGTACCGTGATGCTTTCCCCTCGGACGGGGTGACCGCAGTCCTTGAGATCAAAGAAGCCACCGATCATAAAATAATAGGGGATTTCACATTTCTTGACAACAATGAGGTAGTGGTGGCCCGGATGACCGGCTATGAGGCGGTCATGGATGCGTCGTTGTCCAAGGCATTCAAACCCGAACAAGCCGCATAAACTTGCATAATAGTTTTCAACAAAATGATTATTTCTTTATAAGTACATTTGCCATTATTTTGCCTTTAATTATTTTGCATATTTAGCCGTCATCCCTATTTTAACTTTAGGCATTTCTTCTTGAATATGTTTTTTGCCTCGCCCTTGCCATAGCTTTGAGCACATTCACGTGAACATCCACATAATCATAAACCCGGGCTTTTTCTTTACCCGGCGCAGGCCGCAAAACACGACCCAGGTACTGCAATACCCGGCCGCTGAATTTGATAGGGGTTACCAGAAACAACGGCGACAGATCACTTCGGTCAAAGCCTTCCCCGATCAACTGCCCGGTAGCGATCAACACCCTGACATCTCCCTGATCCAGACGATCCAGCACCGCCTGTCGCTCAGTTGCACTGAGATCCCCGATCAAGAGCTCGGCGGAAATCTTATACCGGAATCGTAAAATAGACTGCAATGTCTCACAGTGTTTTTTTCGATCTGAAAGCACCAGACAGACCCCTTGGTTATGCTCGACTTCCGCAGCGATATCCGATGCAATGAAGCGGTTCCGCTCGTCGTCCTGGGTCAGTTCCGATATCATTTTGGAGTATTCGTTCACAGGGTCGTAATAAGGTTTGAATTCCGTCTCCCGAATAATGACTTCGGCAGCTAAAACATCGCCGCTTTGAACCAGGAGGTCCTGATCGATTTTGTGATGAACGTCTCCCAAATGCCAGAAGATGAGCCTGGACAGATTGTCCCGGCGATATGGTGTCGCCGAAAGCCCCAGCATATACCTGGAATCGAATTCGGTCACCGCTTCGGTAAATGTTCTGCTGGGGCACCGGTGGCATTCATCTACCACCAGAAAACCGATCTCTTTTGAAACGTCTTCAGCATATTTGTACAGGGTTTGAACCAGAGCCACGGTTATCGTTTCGCCCATATTGATTTTACCGCCGCCGATAAACCCCACCGTTACCTTTGGAATACCCAAAAACTGTTCGATGCGCTCCATCCACTGAAAAGCCAGATCCTTGGTGTGGACCACAATCAGGGCCGGCTGATTTCGCCGGGCAATGGCAAAAAGGGTCATCACGGTTTTTCCGCTGCCGGTGGGAGCGCTCAGGGTTCCGAAGTCTTTTGACATCATTGCATTGACGGCTTTTTGCTGAAACGGCTTTAACTGCCCCTCAAAATGAAAATCCATTGGCTTGAAGGTCCGGCGCTGATCATCGATGTCGTATTTTACACCTTCCCGTCTGCAAAGCAGCAAGAGCTGCCGCATGTATCCCCTGGGAATCCACAGACCGCCCCCTCGAACTTTGTCATAAAATTTGAGCATTTTGGGGGTGCCTCGGTTCCACCGACCCATGCGTTGGTTTTCCATCCATTTGGGGTTGGGAAACGTCAGGGTCTTCATCAGTTTTTGACGAATCTCCGAAGGGATGTTTGAAAGCCGCAGGTTGTTGGTGAGAATGATTTTCAAATGGGTATTCCTTTTGTTTAGTAATTTTATCTGATATTTAATCTTTTTTAATCTCTTTTCTTATGTTAATCTCCCACTGTGTGTCAATACATGCAAAATAGCTAAAGCAATGAAATTCTTAAACCAAGTTAAAATATGCCCCAATATGGACAGCAGATAAAAATCTGAAAGGGATTTCTATGAAAAACAAATTAATGCTTGGTTTGTGGCGATATATAATAAACATACCCCCATTTTTATGGCAAAAACAGATTGACAAAGGGAAAAAAAGATTTGAACAGGTATATGGTTCTCTATCCGATGAATATCGGATGATACATCATTTTTCGGTAAGAGAACTCCCATACATCGGCAAGCCTTTATCACCGGAATCCATTGCAAATAGTCTTGGGCTATCTGCTGATCGTGTAAAAGACGCTCTGGATCATTTAGAAAAGCGCATGACATTTTTATACCGGAATAAAAATGGGGAAGTCGTGTGGGCATATCCTGTTACTGTTGATAAAACGCCACACAAAATTACTTTTAGTACAGGAGAACAATTATATGCCGCCTGAGCGGCAGACGCATTTGCGACACCCTTCGTGCAAGGGAAATTACGAAATGAATATTTGAAAGTTCAAATTGAAACTAAATGTGCTCACTGCTCCTGTTCGATGCAAATTGAGATTGACAGCGATCTTCGTTACAAAACAAATGATGACAGATGCGAACCGGTTGTCTTCGTACCGGATGTTGATTTACTTAATCTCAAAGGTGATAGTATTATTGATTCATTTTGAACGAAGTGCGTTTTCTTCTGGTCAGAAGAACATGCAAAAGAGTACAGAAAAAAAATACACAGAATTCGTGGCGCATACATGAAAGCAGAGCAAATGATCGAAGTAACCAGGATCATACAAAGTGCAATATTCGGTTTTATCCTCACTTAAAAAAGGATTAATGCAGGTTGAAGATGAAAGCAAAACGCATGGATTCTTCAGCGGTCTTTACCCTGAGGATACGTATTGTTCTTGGAGGGATATGTCTTTTCTCGGCACTGCTAATTATCGCCGCTTCCTGGACCATACCGTTTCTTTTTGAATCTCCTTCCATACTCTACAAATTCGATATTGAAAAAACGTTTCTTCGCAGCGGCAAAGTCTTGGGTGTGACTGCCGCGGTGCTTGTATTTTTTCAACTCCTGCTGATCTCGCGTTTAAAATTTTTGGATCGAATTTTTTCTTTAAACCGAATCGTCGCCTTTCACCGGATTAACGGTATTGCCATTGCTTTTCTGGCCCTTTTGCATCCCATACTGATTATCGCCGCGGAAAATTTCACCATCTTTCCCTTTGAAAAAAGATATTGGCCTGAATTTTTGGGCATCGGCGTATTTATCTTTATCCTGGTGCTCATGACAACTGCCAACTGGCGTTTGATGTTTAATTTTGCTTATGACAAATGGCTTCGCTTTCACCGTTTGGGAACTTTAGTAGCAATAGCGTTAATGACCATCCACATTCTCTTTGTCAGTGAGACATTTAAATCCGGCCTTCCTCATACACTTGTCTTTGTGGCCGCCGGTATTAACCTTGTGCTGATATCACGGCTTTGGTACCGCAGATTTTTCCCGGGCAAGAGGCGGTTTGTTGTTTCCAATGTCGAATTGGCCGGCAAAGATGCTTATTCTGTGGATGTCAGGCCCCATAGCGGCCAAATTTCAGACCATATTCCCGGCCAGTTTGCCTTTATCACACCTGTATCTGCAAGTGTGCCAAAGGAAGAACACCCTTTTACCATATCCTCCACACCGTCCCGACCAGACGCTTTGCAATTCGTCATTCGCTCACTGGGTGACTGGACAAGCAAAATTAACCGCCTCAAAGCCGGAGAAACGGTGTTCATTGACGGTCCATATGGCCTTTTCAGTCACATGGTCTCATCGGAGAACAAACCAATCATCATGATTGCAGGAGGTATCGGTATTACCCCCATGTTGAGTATGCTCAGATATATGGCAGATGTGGATGATCCAAGGCGGATTCTGCTGATCTGGAGCAATAAAACAAAAGAACATATCCTGTTCCCAGAGGAGTTCAAGGGCATAGAAAATCGCTTGCAACACTTTCATATTATTCACATTATTACACGTGATAGCGGAGGTGAAAACGAAATCGGCCGACTTGATCAGACCAAGCTCGAAAAATTGCTAAAAGGGTGGAGCCGAAAATCAAGCGTATTTATTTGCGGTCCTTTTGAGATGATGAAAGAAATGACCCGTGCGGTTAAAAAAATAGGTTTTTCATCTGCCAGGGTTTACAAAGAAGAATTTAAGCTTTAGATTTCATTTACATGGAATATGGAACCCTAATTGAGCGAAAGTCGAGGATGGCCCATATTCGCGGCATCAAGGGCAAAGCCGTAGTCGTCTACTGCGAGCCCTTGATAACAAGGGTAGAACAAAGCACAAACCAAATTTTTTAAAAGGAGTCATATCATGAAAAGAATCATATATATCGCCCTTTCTCTGCTTTTATTAGGGCAAACTCATGTAATGGCACATGAGTGGAAAACAGATCCATTTCATTCAGGTATTCTATTTGAAATAAAACATATTTACTCTACCGTCAGGGGTCATTTTTCTAATTTTACCGGAGATGTGTTTTTTAATCCCGACAATCTTGAAAAAAGTAAGTTCGATTTTGTTGTTAAGGTAGACGGTATCAACACCAACAATGGAAAGAGGGACAATCATCTTCGATCCGGTGATTTTTTTGACTCAGGAAAGTATCCGGTGATGACGTTTAAGTCCTCCCGTGTCTCTCATGCCAGTGGAAATAAATATGTTCTTGAGGGCAAGATGAACATTAAAGATGTCACCAAGGACATGGTGCTGGAATTCATCTATTTGGGACAAAAAGAAAATCCTTTTAAAAAGAATGAGATGGTCGCCGGTTTTGACACCCGCTTTAGCATTAACCGATTGGACTATCATGTGGGAAATGGCAAATTTCATAAAATGGGCGTAGTTGGAAAAGATGTTGATATTTTGATTACTTTGGAAGTAGTAAGGAGGAAATAGTTCCACAGTTTAAATCAGCAAAATAAATTTGCTCGACAATTGAAATACAGGAAATGCATCAATACAAAATAACACATAATGGTCCGATTTCCGGATTTATCCCATACTGTATCGGTCGTGTATGGATCCGGATATTTGGGTGGGATGTTATAGGCCAGGTTCCCCATGGTGGAAAATTTGTCCTTGTTGGTGCACCCCATACCAGTAACTGGGATTTTCCTTTTACGCTTGCCACATTATACATATTCCGTTTAAAAATCTCTTGGATGGGAAAAGATACCCTCTTCAAAAAGCCTTTTGGAAAAATCATGAGATGGTTAGGGGGAATCCCTATTGATCGAAGCAACGAGCACGGTGTGGTTGATCAGATCGTCAAACAATTCAGTGAATCCCAGAAACTTGTCGTTACCATAGCGCCTTCAGGAACACGTAAAAAAAGAGATTATTGGAAATCCGGTTTTTACTGGATTGCATATAACGCACAAGTTCCCATACTCTGTGGATATTTAGACTACGGTCGTAAAAAGGCATGTCTTGGTCTTTCTTTTGTACCTACCGGTGATATTAAAAAGGACATGGACCGCATTCGCAGGTTCTACGTAGGTATCCGGGGAAAAAACCCTGAACTGACAACACGAATACAGCTGCTTGATGAAAGGTGAAAAGATGAAAAAAATATTTGACGGTAGGAAGCCGGCGAAATTAGGCACCGAAAAGAATCCCGCTGTCGTTCACGTAAAAACAAAAAAAAGAATGAAAGAAGTTGCCAAGATTTTTGAAAAAAACGCCTGGAAATGTAGAATTGAATTAGAACGGGATAAACCGGAGGACATTACCGATTTAGAAATTTTGTTGAATCGGCCGGAACCCAAGGAAGCCGAAAAGAAAATCGGACGCAACGAGCCCTGCCCCTGTGGAAGCGGAAAGAAGTATAAGAAATGCTGCGGTAAATAAATTAAGAATAAAAATTGAGAACTCTGGCGGGTATGCAACCTGATAAGGATGTGATTGCGTTATAAAATAATACTCAAATTTCACATCCTTAATTTTCAGCAACGCCGGTACAGAGCAACGGACCGGGAAAATTTTTAAGGATTTCTATCTATATTGGGATGCGAAACTTGAACTATGTTTTGTATGAAAAGAGAAAGATACTACAATATATGGTGAGACCTTTGAAAGAAGTGTTATCGATATGTTTGGGTTATTCCCCTGCCCCGGTCATACAGCCGTACAATGGTGTCCGGTGATATGCCCATGAAATACGATACCACAACCAATTGATTGATAAGAGTGGTTTTCAGAATACCCTGGTTCAGCCATCGACGCGGAGAGGTGATCACCGGCTGAGGCAATGTCACCACATCCCCTTTTTTTCGCAATCGCCGGATTAATTCAAAATCTTCCATAATCGGAATATTCGGAAACCCGCCCATTTGATGAAAAACTTTTGAAAACATAAAAATCGCTTGGTCACCGTAAGGCATCTTAAAGCATCGTGAGCGCCAGTTTGCAACGCGCTCTACGAACCTAAGGGATGGAACAGTGGAATCGATACGAAGCTCGAATGCGCCGGCAGCGACGCCCGGCTGCGTAAGAGCACCAGGGACGTGCCGGTCAAAATTTTGAGGCAGCAGCGTATCTGCGTGAAGAAAAAGAAGTATATCTTTGGATGCTGCATCGGCCCCCTGGTTCATCTGGCGAGATCGGGGAGGTGAGCCCTGAATAATTTTTGCGCCCAGTGTTTTTGCAATGGAGACCGTATTGTCAATACTTCCGCCGTCCACGACAATCACTTCTCTATTTTTTTCATGGCCGATGTTTGCCATGGTGTCGGCAATGTTATGGGCCTCGTTTAGGGCCGGTATGATCACCGAAATGCCATCGGGTGTTACGTCACGATGTCCCAAAACCTGGGAGCGTTCCCAGATAAGAAGGTCTTCTGGCCGGTCCACGTCATCCAGCTCGTCGAGCAAAGAATAGCTGAGTCCAAGGCGCTTTGAAATGTTTAAGGTTTTTTTCAAAACATCATGATCTCCCCATTTTATTCCTGCAAACAGTTCGCCGACATCCTGTAAAAAGGTATTTTTTTGCAACCCGATCAAATAGTAACCGCCGTCTTTGGCCGGACCCAACACCATATGTTTTTGTTTTAGGGCATCAAAAGCCTTTTGAATATCCGCACCGGTTAGATCCGGGATATCCGTGCCGATAATGACCGCAGCGGCTGCCCCGGATTTAAAGGCATCCTCAAAAGCCCGTTGCATGCGACATCCAAGATCGCCGTCTCCCTGCAAAACATACTCGAATACGGATCCAACCCATTGCTTCATTAATTCTTCATTACCGCCGTCATAACGGATCTCTATGGTTAAATCGTTTGAGGCTGTCAGCCCCATCATCCGTGACAGGGTGTGTTCCGTCATTTTTCGCTGAAGATTTGCAGCACCTTTGGCTCCGAGAAGTGGAATCAGTCTGGTTTTGGTGGTTCCTGTTTCCGGATATCGGGTGAAGATGATTAGACGTTCTTTAGATATCAAGGGCATATTGTCATCATTAAAATAGGTGATTCTTCTCCAATTTAGTTGGAGAAGAGGGTCCAAGGATTCCAGGGGTCAAGGATTCAAGGGTTTGTTTTCTAAAGACTTTATCAGCGCCTTTAACATTCTTTCGATTTCTGCGATGTCTTTTTTTAGTGGTCCCAATTCACCTTTTTCAATTTGCTATATTAGAAGGAATAGACACAACAGATCTTCTTATCTGTGAAGTTAGACCGTATCTTTCTTCCTTTGGGAATTTTGCTGTTATTCTATATATCTCTAAACAGAGTTCGTATGACTTTTGCCAGACTTTCAAGTCTTTGTAATTCTTTAGCATTTCACTCGAAATTTGATTATCGGTACGCTTCAAGCGTTATTTCAGAACAGCAGGGATGCAGCCTCTTGATCCAGGAGCCACGTCAATGTGCCCTTTAAGGGCCTGATGTTTTTGGCCGGAAGATCGGCGGTGTTGTCTTCCAACAGAGCTTGAACGATCGGTGCTTTATCCTTTCCGGAAACCAGAAACAAGATGTGCCTGGCGTTGTTCAAAACCAGATGCGTAAACGTTAAACGAAAGACATTCGGGTTTCCACCTTTAACGCTGATGACCCATGATTGTGCCGGATAAGAAAAAGCTTGCTCCGGGAATAATGAGGCAGTATGTCCGTCTGTACCGATACCAAGCAAAATGAGGTCAAACACCGGATCATCGCTGCCTATACCTTGAAAGAAGGTCTTGAGTGTCATCTGGTAAAGTCCGGCTCCGTCTTCCGGATGTGTCATTACAGGCATGGGGTATATTTGATCGAAGGGAATCGGTATTTTTTCCAATAAATCTTTTCGAGCAGCGCCGAAGTTGCTGTCCGGATGATCAAAGTCCACCATTCGCTCGTCCACCCAGAAAATATGTGTGTTTTGCCAAAAAAAATCCGAAAGATAAGGGTTCTGAGACAAACGCCCATGCATGGCTCTGGGCGTAGACCCTCCTGAAACTGCAACGACAAACCGACCTCGATCCGAAATACTTTCTTTTGCGATTTCGCAAAACATTTCGGCTCCCTTTTCGGCCAGTCGATTTGAATCCGGCACGATGATCCGTTTTATATTATCCGACACATTGCAACCCCTTCTAAAGTTTATTTATTCGTCGTTTAGGTCTTCAAATGCTTACATAAAAAAAATCCCTATGATGATTTTCCATAATAACGGCGATAAAGGGAAAGTGTGTCCGTTTTTTTCCACACCCGTTGCCACAGATATACGGCCAAAAGACGAATCACCAATACCGAATGTTTGAACCCGTCGGAGCGCCAGCGACGCGCTGAAACAAGGGCATTTCCAAAAAGAAAAACCTGGCGGCCGAGCCGATGCATCCGAAGGCTGAATTCAACATCTTCCATAAGCGGTATTGACGGAAATAGATTCTGTTTTACAACCGGATTTCGCCGAAAAAACTGCACCTGATCACCGAAACTGATCCCGAAAAACACAGCGCGAAAGTCGTTGGCAAATTCCAACAGGCGAAGAAGCCCGCCGTTTCCATCAAAAACACTTCCCACGGCACCGCCGACAAGGATGGGTTGCTTTGAAAGGACATTGAGAACTCTTCGAAATGTTGGTGCGGTAACCAAAGTATCGGCATGAACGATAGCAATCACATCCCCCCGGGCGTCCTGAATACCGGCATAAATTTGTCCTCCCCGGCCGTTATCCGTTGTCGAAGACGATGTTTGTTCAATGACCCTTGCCCCTGCTTGCTTTGCCAGATCGACGGTATGATCTGTCGATCCGCCGTCAACCACAATGATTTCTTCAACAGCAGCATCTTTTTTCAGCGCCTGTATGCAGGTGCTGATCCGGACCGCTTCATTTCGGGCAGGAATAACCACCGATACCGATCGGGGGAGATGACTGTCAACGGGTATTCTCATACGATGCCATGTGAGATAAATATCGTGAAATAACAGCAGCCAGAAGGGCAACCATTCCAAAACTTGTATCCCTATGGGGAGGTGCCATCGACCGGTGTGATGGTAGATCCCGTTGGTGACAAAATACCCGCTGATGGTCAGGCAGAGGAGTATCCAGGATTTGGTGGGTCGTAACACCAAAAAAGGAATGATCCAGCTAATATACCAGAAATGGATGGTTGGGGCCAAAACCAGAAGCACACCCACAGCAAAAAAAGAACCTGAAATGGGGTCATTTAAAAAACGCCGGCTCCGTTGTGGATGAAAGTAAATGTAACCAAATAAAAGTGTTGTACCCAAAAGTACTTTACAGAGCGTTGTAGCCGGGTGAATGCCGCCAAGCGCTGCCCTCAGAGACCCGTGGACGGATCCGTTAAACGCATAGGTTTCACCGAATTTGATAAGTCCGTAAAACGGTTGCCATGGGTCTTCAGACATAAACGGTACATAAGGAAGAACCATCACCAGAATTGTCACCCACAGGTATTTTACGGTATCCCGACGAATCAAAAACGGCAGAATCACCACTGCAACATATTTGGATTGCACGGCAAGGCCCATTAAAAGATACATCCATGTCCAACGCTTTTGATCATAGCAAACAAAGGCCGCCATGTAGAAAAAAATCATGATGGAATCGAAATGACCCTGACCGGCGAAACCATAGAGAATCACCGGATTAAAGGCATATAAAATGGACCACCTCGGTTCCAGATCCCGGTATTGAAGGAGCATGAACAGGGCGCCCAGTGTACCGATATCGAACAGCAGCATCAGTGACTTCATGGCCAGGGGCGTGTGGCTGACCCGGACTATTAGGGAAAAGATAGACAGCATCAGTGGCGGATATGCTGCCGGACTTTGGGGATGATTGATCTTTTCGAAAAACGGATTATTTTTTGCAATATCGGCAGAAGATAGATCGTCCGGAGAATACTTGTATGGATTGATACCCTCATGAATCAGATGTCCTTCCCAGAGATACCGGTTTATATCGTCCGAGGGTTCATGGGACAACAGCGCCAAACGGCAGAAAAGTGCAATGATTAGAATCAAAATCCAACTTTTAGATCTGGATAATCCCCGAGGCCAGGTCAGAAGCATGATCAGACAAATGACCCAGGTGAAGGAAAATAGCAGGATGAATCTCCCCCCGGGAAGCATAAACGATGGATGTGATGAGCTCAACCACGGGAAATAAAGTGTATGATCACCGACAAACCCAAATCGTCCGCCTTTTATGCAAAGCAGAAACATCAGCAACGCGGCCAGTAAAAACGGAACTTTTGAAACAGTAGGGTGAATCGGTATTGTGCCGGCGTTTGTTTCTCTCATCTCAACAATTTGAAGCTGTGAAATACGGTTAAAAGACCCACAAATAAAAAGCCTGCTGCGTAAATGGCGAGAAAGGGACCGATTAGATATTTTTCCGAGGAGAGGTAGTATGAAAGGGACCATATGCAATAGACCCCTAAGAGGATTTCAAAAACTGCCATCCAAGGCGCGCGAAGCCTGTACTTCTTTATTTCACGATCGCCCCGTTTGGGTGTACGCACGAAACCGCTTTTTCGTCCGATCACCGCCTCGAAAACTGCCCTGGAATTCGATAACGCAAGCCCCACACCTACGGCAACCAGAATCGGCAAAAATAGAACTCGGCGAAACCAATCCGGATATGCAGCGCGTTGACTCACAAAATAGAGTGTGCTCGGTGCAATCATGGAGAGTCCCAACGCAACGGCGATGACAGTGAAGAGCAACGGTGCTAATTTTATCTTTAACGTCAAAAGAACCGGAAGTGCCAGGATCGCCAGCGTGAGCATCATTGGGTGCACCAGGTAATGGGTCAGATGAAAAACGGCCTGAACTTTTTTAAACAGATGAACCCTGGCTTTTAAAAGACGTGGGAACAGTTTTATGGCGGTCTGAATAGACCCTTTGGCCCACCGGAACTGCTGGCTCTTGAAGGCATTGACGTCTTCAGGGATTTCTGCGGGAACCACCACGTCCGGAAGGTAAACGGTTTGCCAGCCTGCAAATTGAACCCTGTATGAAAGATCCATATCTTCGGTCAGTGTATCCGCCTGCCATCCGCCCCCATCGACGATGGCCGATTTTCGCCACAGGCCGGCGGTACCGTTAAAATTCATATAAAGACCGTTCCAGTTCCGTGCGGACTGTTCAATCATGAAGTGACCGTCGATCCCGATGGACTGCGCCCGTGTGAGCAAGGATTGTCCACGATTCAAGTGGCCCCAGCGGGTCTGAACCAGCCCCAAATTGTCATCTGCCAAGAAAAAGGGAACGGTGCGAAGAAGATAATCCGGCGGCGGAACAAAATCCGCATCAAAAACAGTGACGAGCTCTCCTTTGGCGCTTTCCAGCCCGACTTTCAGAGCACCCGCCTTAAATCCTTCACGGTTTTTCCGTCGGATGACCTGAATCTCATGGCCGGCCGATAGAAGTTCTTCCGCAACACGGTCGATGAGAGCACGGGTTTCATCTGTTGAATCATCAAGAACCTGAATTTCATGTCGCCCCTCTGGATAAACCATTTGACACACAGCACGAAGAATCCGTTCGATAACGTTGAACTCGTTGTAAACGGGAATCTGGGTCGTCACCACGGGAAGATCGGCTTCAAGCTGAAATTTTCCAAAGGACGATATCACCTTCTGCCGGGCGATTTCCGCTGCCTTGCGTTTCCGGTGAAACAGGTACACCATAACATAGCAATTCAAGCCATACAGAAGTAAACCGCCGGCAGCCAAAAAATAAACAGCAGAGATTAATCCTGATAACACGTCAATCATCGT
>CALLDL010000048.1 GCA_937998305.1 uncultured Desulfobacterales bacterium
TGCCGAATGGCGAAAACGATTTTTTGATCGCATTGATGACGTTCGTGAAATGGGATTTTCGGATACTTTTATTCGAATGTGGGAATATTATCTTTGCTATTGTGAGGGGGGTTTTGCGGAAAGATATCTCGGGGATGTTCAAATGCTTTTGACCAAACCCATGTGTAGACGGGAACCTTTGCTTCCCCCTCTGGTCTGATCAACGCACCTTTCCTGACTCCAAAAAAATCCGCTTTAATTAATGTGTTTTCCGAGTTTATTAAACACCTTATTTTTTCTTTGATTTTGGAAACCAGGGAATAAAAGCATTGGTACCCCGATTGCATGTTTCTGCTATGTATCCACTATTTTAATGCCAGTTCAAAAGTTGTGATATCGTTTTTCAATAGGGGCAAATCCTTTTTCGGGAATTTGCCTTTTTCGTTTTTATGATATATGCAAATAACAAGAATCGGATTCAGTTTGAAAACATCAACTCAGGACCATTGTTTTCTGCTATAAGCCAGAAAGTTAACGAATTTACAAACCAATAATAAACGAAAGGAGAAGACACATGAAAGCAGTCGTTTTCGAAGAATATGCTCCGGATGATGATTATAAGCGAATCCTGAATGTAAAAGATGTAGAAGATCCAAAACCAAAATCAAACGAGGTTGTTTTTGAAGTCAAAGCCGCGGCGTTGAACTACAACGACATTTGGGCAATGAGAGGGACCCCCATACCTGTCACGTTACCGCATATTTCAGGCTCCGATGCAGCCGGTGAAGTCATCGCAGTCGGTGAAGAAGTAACAGAAATTAAAGTCGGAGATAGAGTTGTCTCCCACTCCAATATGTCGTGTCGAGTTTGTTCTGCGTGCACGGATGGTCGCGAATATGACTGTGGAAAGCGGATAATCTGGGGTTTCCAGACCGGCCCGTTGTGGGGCGCTTTTTCGGAAATTACGCATCTTCCGGAAGTAAATGTAATTAAGATTCCGGACAGCTTGAGCTTTGACGAAGCCGCCGCAGCCTCAATGACCCTTCTTACTTCCTGGCATATGCTGGTGGGAAGGGCTAAGATTATCCCAGGACAAACCGTACTTGTAATGGGAGGCGGTTCTGGCGTCGGTATGTTTGGAATCCAGATTGCTAAACTCTACAACTGCACAGTGATTGCTACGGCAAGTTCGGATAAATTGGATCAATGTATCCAACTCGGCGCTGATTATGCCGTTGATCACAGGAAGGATGACTGGCACAAGGAAGTCAGGGCTTTGTGCAAGGAAATTTCAAAGAAAACAGGAGTATCTCCGGGAATTGACGTGTCCTTCGATCACATCGGTCAGACCCACTTTAACAAGCAGCTTACGCTGCTCAAATATGGTGGAACGCTGGTTCAATGCGGTGCTACCACGGGTTACGATGCCCAGGCTGATCTAAGACACATTTTCTTCAAGGGAACCAATATTTTAGGCTCAACGCAAGGAACTAAGGCTGAAGTTGAACAAGGATTTTACTGGATGTCTCAGGGAAAGATAAAGGCTGTTATAGACTCCGTATACCCTTTTGAAAAAGCAGCCGAAGCACATACCAAGATGCTCACGGGAAAAGGTCTCTTTGGAAAAATTTTAATTAAACCAGAGTAACATCAAGCTAAACCAAATATGGGGCTGGCCCTCCTATAAGAGTTAGCCCCGTTATCCGTGCAAGAAAATATTATGGCTAGTAAAAAATTCAAAGCCATGGTGGTGCAGGAAGCACCA
Source organism: uncultured Desulfobacterales bacterium (assembly GCA_937998305.1). GTDB lineage: Bacteria > Desulfobacterota > Desulfobacteria > Desulfobacterales > UBA11574 > UBA11574. The sequence goes on from CALLDL010000048.1 coordinate 1,745, forward strand.
GATGGTAAATATATAAGGCAAATTACTGACAAATCACTGGATGATTTGCCAGAAAATGAAGTGTTGATCAAGGTTCAATACTCATCCTTAAACTATAAAGACGGACTTTCCGCCACGGGTCACCGGGGAGTCACCAAAAATTATCCTCACACCCCGGGAGTGGATGCCGCCGGTATTGTAGAACAAAGTTTCAATGATGCATTTCAGCCCGGAGACAAGGTGATTGTCACCAGCTACGATCTTGGCATGAACACTTCCGGTGGTTTTGGACAATACATCAGCGTGCCGGCCTCTTGGGTAGTCCCACTTCCGGACAATCTCTCACTAAAAGAAAGCATGGCGTACGGTTCAGCCGGGCTTACCGCCGGCTTTTGCATTCTTAAACTCAATGAGCATCGCATCACCCCCCATAAAGGAGAGATATTAGTTACGGGTGCCACTGGCGGAACTGGCAGTTTCGCCCTAGCAATGCTTGCCAAAATCGGATACCAAGTGGTCACAGTAACTGGAAAGATGAATGAAAAGCAGTTTCTTATCGACCTTGGGGCAAGGGAAGTCATCTCCAGAGAGGAGGCAACCGATACTTCCGGTAAACCTCTGTTGAAGGGTCGCTGGGCAGGTGTAGTAGATTTGGTGGGGGGTAAAATTCTATCAACAGCCATTCGGTCCACCAGACCGTATGGCGTCGTTACCTGCTGCGGTAACGTGGCGTCGCCTGATTTGCATATTAACGTCTACCCTTTCATATTGAGGGGTATTACGGTTGTCGGTATTGACTCACAGAGTTGCCCTATGGACTTTCGCCGCAGGACATGGGAAAAAATCGCCAATGAATGGAAACTGACTGTTCTGGATCGACAGACTTCCGTCTGCTCACTTGAAGAGTTGGATGCCGAAATAGATCGCATTTTAGCAGGAAAGCAAAAAGGCAGGGTGATCGTCGATTTGGCTAGATAAAAGCAGATGCGTCATAAAGATAAAAAGTATGATTCAGCCATTCAAACTAATACATATATCTGCTATGTATCTTTCAATTTGGTAACGTTTCAATTGTTTGTGATATCGTTTTTTCAATAGGGCAAATCCATTTCATCGGGTTTGCCTTTTTTTGCAATTTTGTAAGAAATAAGATATATGTACTGGAACTTGAGATGTTTGTACCTGTGGTTTTGGCAAGAAAGCACAAGTTCGGAAAAGCACAAATTTTGATTCTGGATCATATGATATCACAGGTTTCTTGTGGGATTTGATAATCTCAATATATCAGTAACGGCAAAGTGGAAAAACGTCTGCTTTTGCCCTATATATAAGAATTATTTCTATACTTTCCTTCTAATAACTAATATACGAGAATTATTTCCACTCACTCACTAGTTAGACACCCAGGAGTTGACTATGAAAGAGAGTGATCTACAGAAGCTGAACACGGCAGTGGAGTATCTACTGCGCCAGGAATCTTTTTCAACCACCGTCGAGCGCTTGAAGGGAGAGCTGGCAGGATCGAAGGAGACATTTGTTTGGTCGACAGTCGAGTTGGACTCGATCCCCTGCGAACTGCCTGCTGACATCAAGTCGTGCTGGATCTTCCATCTCAGGAAGGACATACCTTCCGGCAGTCACTATCATCCGAACAGCGTTCAACACATGGTCGTGGTCACCGGACGAGGAAAATCAATCGTCGATGGCACGCGAAGAACAATGGTCCCGTTCGCATCGTCGGAACATTCGCTTACCGATAAGTGGTATGTCATCGGTCAAGACGTGCCTCATGAGTTCGTACCCGAAAGAGAAGACATGACAGTCGTGTCGTTTCACACTTGTGGCGCAAGCGAGTTAGAGGAGATTGCCTGCGAGAGCTTCGGGAAGCGTCTCTATGAAGGTCATGATGCCTAACATGCTATTCACAAAGCAACTGTATAACTTACCACATCCCATTTCTTATAGAGGTGGGGTTTTGTGTTTATGATATCTGTATATCATTTGTTGTTGTGAAAGAGAAGAGGCTGTGGTGTAATCTACATCCTCTTTTCTTTTCTGAACCCCCATTATCGAGGACTTTTTGCTACCATGGATATAACAATGGCAGAAAACACTTCTATATCTTACTGATTGGATAGTGATGCCAAGGTTCGGACAATCCCTCGATCGTGCTTGGAATTTGACTCGCGCTTTTCAAGATATGTAAAGCGACAAGAAAGCGTATCGCCTGGACGAACTGGATGGTGCATACGGAGTTTATTAAAGCCTAGAGCTGCCATCGATGCGGTACGTCTTTGACCATGTGTGGCAAACCACGAAAGAAAGGAAAAGATATGAGCTGAACAGGCAACAAGCCCACCAAAAACTGACGAAACTGCCGCTATTTAGTCAATATGAAAAGACCGAGTATCCCAATGGCGAGCGAATTCGATGATCTCTTCTTTCTTAACTTGGTATGTTACTGACTTGGTCCTTTTGTTTCCTACCTTAATATCTTCGAAATACATGATATCCATCGGGATCGCTCCTCACTTTAGTAATAATATTCTACCTGCTACCTCTCTGTGGCTTCTTGTTCAAGCTTCTGAGCTCGCTGTACCAATGCTTCATACCTTGGTTCTCCCGATATTCTTCAATCGAAATAAATAAAGCGGGCATTATCTATCCTTTTATTATAGGGGCCAAAACGTTGCGTCCCTATTTTACTTTTCGTAACCTAGACTGCCTGACTTGAGCGATCATGAGATATATTTTATCAACAAAGGTGAGTGATTCAGGAGGAGAAACACGCCTGCGTAATTGCGAAAGAGTGATCATTTTTCCGTTTTCGCAATAATGGATCAGCATCTGAAAGATAAAGTCGTACATAAAGACAATCTTTTCTCTACCATTGTTGGCAATAACACGATCTCCTAACTTGTTGAGAGCTTGATATTTAACATCTATCTTGATCAGTGCTCCCCCCTTACCATTATCGCTCATATTAATTTTATAAAGCGTCTCTGATCCTCTATTTTCAAGTTTGAAGTGTATATTATAATTCTTAGGATCATGCAAAACAGCTGTCCAGGTTGTCTTCCCAAAAGGAGAACCCATTAAAATGGTAGGTGAGGTGACTTCTCGAAAGATCGTACCCTGCTCAACCCGTTTATTTGGGCAATGAACTAACTCAAATTTCCAACCAGGTATCCATTTATATTCTCCAAAAGGACAGATAAGCGGAAATATTGTTTCGACAGATGCGTTGATTTCAAACTGTTTCTTGATTTGTATCTCTCTATTTTGCATATTCCCTCCGATAAGCATACTAATTTGCTTCAGTGATCAGCTGGATATCCAGGCCGGATACTTGCTTATCATCATTTGTTTTCTTCTCGACATCCTGCTTCTTCGCCTCCTTTTGTGCTGACTCGGCTTTCGAGCGCTTTATTCCCTCTGTCGCCAAAACCGTTGTAATAAATCCGGCTGCAAGAACAACTGTTAATGTAGTTAAACCAACAAACGCGTGGGCAGAAGACACCGTACCGAATGCCACCAAGGTAATTAATACAATTGGGATAATTAACATTTTTTTTCTCATAATTGCCTCCTTTGTTAATCAATTTTAAAGATAGTTAAAATTAAATAAATGCCTAAGCACCGACACCTCGTTCAGAGGCCATTTTTAAATGACCGCCAGTCAGTTAATTGCAATATAAGTGACCATTGGTCAGTTGTCAAGGGTGAAAATGACCGTTGGTCATTTTTGTTGCATTTTTTTTTAAAAAATTGTTATACTGATTTCATTAAACCGTTGATATTGATCGCTGAAGGAGGAAAGGATATTCAGAGCTATGGTCACTCAAAAACGCGCCATAAGTGAAAAAGACAAGCTAAAACGAAAAGAAAAGATATTAAAAACCGCTTGGAAACTTTACAAAGAAACCGACGGTCAACTCCCCACGGTTTCTTTAATTGCTCAAAAGATAGGACTGTCAAAAGGAACCGTTTATCTGTATTTCAAGACCAAGGACGAAATTTTTCTGCAACTTTACATGCACCAGCTAAGGGAATGGCACGAATCTGTGGCCTCAAAACTGCAAAACCATAAAGGTAAAATTTCGGTAACGGAATTTGCCAAAATCTGGACCGATTATGTCGTTAAAAATCCGCTGCTGCTTAAAATGGGAAGTATTGCCAGGGGTGTTCTGGAAGAAAATACGGATGAGCGAGTAATCGTAGACATTAAAATGCAAATCGCCCAACTTTTAGAGGGCTGCGGACAAATTTCTTGCCAGATATTTCCCGGCTTGACGGTCAGCCAAGCGGCTAAAATTCACCTGCGAGTTTATGCCCTGATATTTGGACTTTGGCAAATCACCTCCAACCCGCCACACATTCGCCAGGCGCTTAAAAAAGCCAAAATCAAGACCTTTGAACCTGATTTTCCTGAAAGCGCGGTCGAATCGGTTGCCACCTTTCTAAAGGGCGCGCTGCCGAAAATACGTTACAGCGGTATCCATGAAGCTAAAATTGAGAAAGCAAATTGCAAAACACAACTGTGAAAACTGCGGTTTTAGAGCGAGATATGATAATAGTCCAAAGTCACTTTTTGGCCGTTTATGGAGGTGGCACGCTAATTGGTGCCCTGGTTGGAAAAGATATGTTACTTCATTGCCGCATGAGGACCGGATCAAACTTGTAAAAAAATACAATATGAGAAAATACGAATAGAAAATACAAGTCGCCCGTTGAATTATCATATCGTATCAAACGATTTGCAGAACCGGTGATACCTTCAATAACCACAGGTTTCCGATCCGATTAAAATTTGCGATATCTCCAACTTATCGATAAAATTAGAGACTCAAAAAACCTGTGATATCATCCATCCCAGTTCTTAGGACTGAATTACATGTATCTGCTATATATCAGTAGTGGCATGATATCTGGTTATTCTGATAAGATACCTCGAGCAAAGCCTATCCAGCCTTTCTTCTTTATTATTTCAGCTGATTATATCATTTTTGTTTCCCAAGTTAAGCCCAGAAAGTTGAGTTTAAATTAATAATTTACCGACACTCCTTGACAATGTGCCACATTGTGGTATCTTTTCTACAATACCATTAGATATTGACACTTCTCGATTTGAACACACCACAATTAGCTTCCTATAGCTAATACCACTTATCACTTCATAAAGAATCTTTTGGTAAAAATCTAAACACTTTAAAACCCCGAAAGGGAGAAAGAATTAGGCTATTTTTTTCAAAGTCCATATTTATCATGCTGGAATGTCGGAAGACGAACTATGGGAAATAACTACATCACCAGTAGGATACCGGAAAAGCGACAATGCGGAATAAAACTAGGAGCATTGAAATGATTAAATACAAAATTGTAAATAGAGGATCATTAATATTAGTGATAGCAACTATGGTGATGGCCTTCATCCTTGGATGTTCAGAGTCCAGGAATCTGGGTCCAACGGCAATGACATATAATGGATCGTCTCGAGACTTGGGAGGAGGCAGCGTTTATGCGTTCACCACGTTAGATACTAGCGGAAAACCAATAGCCATTGGTTTGAGGATGTCAGAAACCGCTCTGGCGGGTTTACAAGCGGAACCACCTAATGACGTGACCGGGTGGGAAACCATCATACCCCTACCCAAGGAAGCCGCCACCGCAGGATATGACCACATCGGGATTGACTGGAATCCGAGGGGACATATTCCAAATGGTATCTACGATACACCCCACTTTGATTTTCATTTCTACATAATCGGCCAAGCGGAGAAGGAAAAGATCACGGCAAAAGGAGAAGATCTCGCAAGGGCTCACAAGGCGCCTGCGCCAGAATACATGCCTGAAGGATATATCCTGCCAAAGGGCACGGAAGTACCGCGGATGGGCGCCCACGCAATCGACCCCTCATCTTCTGAGTTCAACCAACAGCCCTTTACGAAGACTTTCATATATGGTTTTTACGATGGACAGATGGTTTTCTTGGAGCCAATGATGACGAAAGCTTTCCTTGAGACGAAGCCGAATATCACGGATCGAATCAAACTTCCAAGAACTTACGCCAAAAATGGATACTACCCCACTGTTTATTCTGTCAGATATAACGCAACCCAACGGGAGTTCGAGATATCTCTTGAGAATCTGATTTACAACTAGATCTCGTTCATCATTCAGTAACGAATCAAGGGGTTATCGCCCTAAGGTGTCAGGAAAGACCTGATCAACGCAAGGAGGAATAAAATGCGCAATTACAAAACTTATATATTTACTGGTTCCGCGGTAATGATATTTGCCGTCTTACTCGTGGCTTCGCCTATGTCGTTTGCGACCAAAGATGTAGACTGGCACTTCAACGGTACAGTTATTGAAGCCTGTAGCTGTCCGATGTTCTGTCCCTGCTACTTCAACACCGAACCGGCCTTAAAGCACACCGAACACGGTGCAGAGCACTTCTGCAAGTTCAACATGGCCTATAAAGTTAACAAAGGCCATTACGGGGACACCGATCTCGCGGGTGTGAAGTTCTGGGTCGCTGGAGATCTGGGCGCCAGTTGGAAAAAAGGGAACACCGAATGGGCTATAGTTACCTTCCAGTCCGGTACTACCGATGCGCAGAAGGCTGGCGTATCCACCGCTTTGAGCCACATCTTTCCAGTGAAGTGGAAGTCGTTCGAGGTTGCTGAAGACGCCGAGATCGAGTGGAAGGCAACCGAAGATCGCGCTGAAGCTAAGCTCGCCGGGGGCGCTAAGGCGCATACGATTTTGAATAAGTGGCAGGGCATGGGTGGAGAAACCGGGGTACTCAAGAACATCGCCTATTTCGGTGCACCGCGAAATAACGGTTTCAAGATGATGCCCAACGAGATTGAGACATGGAAGGTGGGAGACAAGGCCTTCGAGTTCAAAGGTACGACAGGCTTCATGATTACTGTTGACATGAAGTCCGACGATCTGACCATGTAGATACCAGGTGGTCCCCACTCTTATGAGTGGTGGACCACTTCGAAAATTGGCTGCATAGGATCCCTGCATCGCAGGTAACGGCTATCACGCATCCGTGCTGTCCGCCCCCCTGAGGGGACAGACATTGGGGACAAGTAATACGACCATTAGTCTTCGGCCTGGTAGTGCCCCCCAAACCCCACAACAGTTCTTGTTTCCCTATTAGGCCTATAAAATAGAAAGCGTAGATTGACGTTTAAAGTTTACACTTTCCATATTTCGGGGCGTACACAATATATTGGGGTGAAGGAAATCGCTTTAAATCAGTTGATACCTGGTACTCTCCAACTTATCGACAAAAAAGACCGGCTTGAAAAGTTGTGATAAGTAGGATATCTGTAACAAAGCTCAGCCTGTGGTAATCTCAATATATCACCAGATCGGCAATAAAAATGAAGGAACAAGATACTGTTGCCCACCATTGTTTGGATGGAGATTGACAGCTGAAGTTCTCTGTCCTAAGTTATGATCTATAATATTAGATGTGTGATTCACACATATTAGACCATAGCAGTCATGCCGCAATTCAATACCTAAAAATGTATTAAGGAGTAAGGGATGAAAACTCGACGCAGTTTTATAATCATTGTCATAGTTTTAGTTATCGCTATAGGTGTTTCATACACAAAAGGCAGATTCGACGGAAACGCAGGAAAAAAAATTGCGATAGTTCCAAACGTCGAAGCCAAAAGCCAAGTCAGTGAAGCATCGATGAAATGGTCGCCGACCAAACCCTATCCAAAGCACAATGTCTACTATCCGGGAACAGAGGAGCTTAAACCCGACGAGATGCGGGTCATCGCCCTCGGCTCAGGTATGCCAATGCCGCGACGAAAGCAGGCTGCTGCCTCCTTCCTGATCGAATTGGGAAACGGTGACAAGTTTATCTTTGACATGGGCACCGGTTCCATGGAGCGACTCTATGCCCTCGGCATCCCACTTGACTTCATCGACAAGGTGTTCCTGACACACCTGCATGCGGATCATATGGGTGACTTATCGGGGTTCTACATTTACGGTCCTCAAAACAACCGGTCCGGTCCGCTGCGGGTCTGGGGTCCGGGCGGAGGTGGCACCCGCCCTGAATGGGGAACGAAAGCCGCTCTGGAGAACATGGAAGGGATGTGGGCTT
>CALLDL010000049.1 GCA_937998305.1 uncultured Desulfobacterales bacterium
CAGGCACGTAGGACACAATTCGAGTCCTTACAAAATATTGTAGAGTTGCGTATGCAATATGCATTTGAACACCCCAGCCACAATGTTTACCATCAAGCAATTTCGGTGGCAATTCCAGTTGCAGGGAAAATCAGAATAGGAGGATATTGAATGTCTGTTGACCATATATAACGGTTGCCATTTTGGTGTCGACCTTTGCCTTCATAATTAAAAGCAAACTTCCGCCGGTAGCTGTCTTTGTAAGCGCTTTAAAATTCGGTATTTTTCTCAATGTCCCAACATCTTTTCATCTGCGAGGTATATTCGTAACAAACTTTGGAAAAAACTAATGTCACAGATTCAGTGAGTCTGGTACTACCAAATTGGCCGCTATTAGTCACATTGGTAATCTTTACACCTGACATCGTGATTTTTAAATAATCGATAGCATCTTTTCCTGTTTTTCTTACAAACAGGGTTGCTTCAGGAACCAAGCTACCTTTGAGCGTTGCTAAAATGAGAAAAGCAGATGCTTTATCAACGTTTTTTGTAACGGTCAATGGACCGACGATAGCCTTACCAACTCTCCCCCCCCCACCACTTGTCACATCGGCCTGATTTCTTATTTCCCACGACCAGGATTCAATATCGATTTCATCCTCGTGACCGTCAATCACAGACTCACCCGCAATACCAGTAAGCTTCAGTAAAACAGCAAGCTCTGAATATGCATTTGCAGTTTGAAGATCAACTGTTTTGCCCGGTAACTTTACTTCAGATGGATTAGAGGTCTGATTTTCTTGTACGTCCCTTTCAAAAGATAAATCTCTTTTAAAAACCACACCATTGGACCATTTTATTGCGATGGCCCTTCCCCGAGAGTCCAGACGTATTGTGCCAGAGGCCGAGGCCATCCCCTTTTTCCCCTGCCAGGAAGCGCTGACCTTTAGACCATTAATCTTGCCAGTGGCTTTTTGTTTTTTTCCGATTACAACCCACGTGAAATTAGTATTATTTTGAAATATATCATATTCCAGATTAACATTACTCCTCCAAAGGCCAGCGATGTTGATCTGTTTTTGAGAGGCTTCACAAACCTGAGAATGAAATAAAACAACCAAGTAACAGACTGATAATATGATTAACATTAAATGGCTACCCAGTTTCTTGAATCCTATAATATTCATATCAGCCTCCTGAGTTTAAAAAGTAGTTTTTTAAAATTCAGAACTCATATTTATAAATATCGAATAAATTAATTCCGAAATTAAAATTGAATATTATTTATTGAATAACACAGAATTAGCATTAAATAAAAGAGATTAGTGTTGCGGACAGGATTTTATGGAGTCTTTAATTTTATAAGAGCTCACTTTTAGAAGCGGATTCAACAAATAGATAATAACATGTGATGTTTTCTATTGTGCAAATGCAATTCTCATTCGATTGTAAACGATTCGGATTTAATTAAAAAAGGCAGAACAATTATCAACCCTGCATAGTATATAGAGGTATGGCAGAGATCTTAAGTCTCAAATCTTTACAGATATTACAACCACTGAAACGGCTTGAAAATTCAAGATACATAGAGCAGGTATCACAACATTTTTAAGGCCTCAAGAACGTGTCATACATAGAAAAGATAATTTTTTCGATGCGAGAATCCTACCGTAGTGTTTAATTTTATAAGACAAAAAATATTTAATTATAGTAGTAGAAAATGTTTCTCAAGGCCTGATAGCTCTCTAACTGCTATCATTTGATTCTACTTTCAATTCCTGTACTATTTAAAGCGCTTCATTGTCACTGTGTAATAAAGCCAGGTAACCCTTTTGCTACTCTTTTTTAAACGGCTTGCTCCAGCCGTTTTTCAGTGGATATTTCTCCAGGCCGATTTGGTTGTGAACTCGTCGGATCTGTATGCGGACTCAAAGGGTTTTTGGGGAAAGCTCGGAGGGGTGGTCAGGCACTTCAGACAGGCACTGGGCTTTCGGGGAAGCCACATGAGAACTACGTTGTTTCCGTATCATAGTTCTTATGGTGGTAGAGTGTCACTTCGTATGGATTAATATCGCCCAAGACTTTAGTTTCTCTTTGAGGTGCATTTTGAGCTTTGGCTGAAATCGACAAACAGTCAATGAAGTAAATGAAAAGAATCGAGAGGAGTGGATGGATTAACTTTTTCATGATCGTTTACCTCCTTGGCTTATAAGCGTCCACAATACATTCAGTGAAGTGCACTCTGCGGTATGGCTTTCGGTATTTATCTTATTGCCGGAAGTCCATCTGTTTCGTACGTTTAGGAGACGTAATTTATTCTCATATATCATTGGTTTTTCGCAGTCAAAGCAGGTCCGAAAATATTTTTTTTAAAAGTTGACTCTATAATACATAAATAATATGAGTTAGATGTCCAGATCAAAATGAAAGCAGAAAGCTTATAGCGAAGACGGCGCTGGGTGAAAGGCATCCGTTTCATCTCACTGGTAAGGCAGGGAAAACCATGATGCACATAAACCAAATATTGCTCAAAACGCTTTAGTCTTTTACAGATCTTTCGATGCCATTCAGATCAGACCATAAAATACCGGCAAGATTTTTGAGAAAATGGGTCGTCAACCTGTTGTTATCGCTATTATTTTCTCTAAAAATCCCCTTAATTTAATACGCACTTTTAATGTGCTCATTGGAAAAAAAAGAAGTGCTGACTCCAAAAGAAGATTTTGCCCTCTAATATATAGTAACCTCTAGAAGGAGGTAAATCATGCAACTGTATAAGTGGTCACATCTCATGATAGCCTCCCTTGCTTTACTCCTTTATTTTTCCACTCCCACACTTGCAGAAAAATCAGACCTTTCGACCGCGGGATCAAACACTGGTGTTCACCATACAGGCACAAGGATGGACAAGGGAAATGTCAGGATTGATAGAGACTTCAATAAACAGAGAGAAGATGTCCGGCCACGAGGCTGGGTAGAGCCCGACACAGACCGTCCTGGCTTTGATTACAAGAGCTTTTGGCTCTCCGGGGGGAGCGAGGAGTGCCAAGAGGCATGTGTCAATGATCCTCAATGCAAGGCATATACTTATTTAAGGCCGAGCAGACAGAAAAAGCAGGCCCGTTGCTTCCTGAAATCAAGGGTTCCCGCACCGGTCAGGAACCAATGCTGTATCTCGGGGGTTAAGGCTGCCGCAATGGTCCGAAAAGAGGTTCAGGTCAAGCCTATAGACGAAACTCGTGTCCCTGAAGAACCTGCAAGAGAAGTACAGGCCAAACCTTCGGTTGAAACACGTGATCGCGTACAACACTCCCAAAAGATGCGGGAAAGGCTGCCGGACATTTCCGGTGAATGGTTCAGCAACCGTGGTGACCATTATATCCTCGAACAGCGAGGAACGACATTCAGTTTAGTGAATTTAAATAAAGAGCAAACCATGACAGGGCGCATAGAGGGTGAAAGTGTTCACGCAGTACCGGAAAGTGGCAGGGAGGAAATAGTTGGACATATTTTTGAAATCGATCATGACGGACGTGCAGGTATTCTGGAATGGTCCAACGGCATTATTTTAGCCAGAAAACCCTTTCAGAACGGTCGGACTGAAGTGCTGCACGATGAACCCCAAGAGAAGGCGAAAGATTCCAGACACAGCTTAGAGCAGCGTCTTGAGGGTGTCGGGATTTCTATCGCCGGGCTGTGGTCTAGCACCATCGGTCGTATATATGAAATCGAGCAGGACGGGCCCCATTTTGTCTGGCGAGTGGAGGGACTCGATGAATTGGGAGAAGGCCGGATCGAAAACCGGCGTCTATTCGCAAAGTGGCACGGTCGTTCCGGCCTCCAGTCAGCAGAAGGTGAGGCTGTTCAAGTGACTTCAGAAGGCAAGGCAATAAGAATCATATGGTCAAATGGAGTGGAATTTTCCCGCACAATAGAGCAAAAGGTACAAGCTGAGAAACCCAGAGAAGCACAGATGGGACGTGTCGAGAGAGCTGACCCCTTGTTGCGATTGAAACCGCTGGTGGCTCAACGGGTCAATCCTCAGTTAGCCGGAAAATTCCAAATGCTTGTCCAGCAAAAAATCATTTTTAATCAGTGGTGGAAAACCGGTGGTCCAATAGGTGGTCTTGGTTATGATGTGCGATTTTCATCGAATGATACCCACGGTAAAAACATTGTATATGTCACTGATAACTATAGCGGCGTTAATGTGAGTCTGGACGGCGGTAATTTTTATTTGGCATCCAATGATGGCATCATCGCGCGCACCGGAGGTTCCGGTGATGCGATACCCGTATTCTCACTCACTGTCGATCCTAACAACCCCCAAATTATCTGGGCCGGACTTAAAGATGTCAGCGGCTGTTACAAGTCTACTGACGGAGGAAAAAAATGGCATGATGTGTCACCGAAGGGAATGGGAAAATTTGTTTTTCGCGGTTTTGCTGTCATGCCGGGAAACTCAAATGTTGTATTTGCAGCCGGAGAAGTGCCCATGAATAACCCGGGAAAAGGGTTTGATCGGGTTAAGGGAAGAATCTATCGATCGATAAATGGTGGAGAAAGTTGGAAGCTTGTTTGTGAGGTAGACGACCTTATCCGGTATGTTCTGATTAACCCGAAGAACCCAAAAATCATCTATGCTTCCTGCGGTATTTTCGACCGAGAGGCTCATAATTCCGATTGTAAGAAACCTTTGTCAAATA
>CALLDL010000050.1 GCA_937998305.1 uncultured Desulfobacterales bacterium
GGATCCAGATCAAGAAAAGCGGCACACAAATGAAAGCAGCCTATAGTTTATGGATACTTGGCCGGGGGGCCGTTCCTAAGCAACCGCGTTGGTCAGTTATTCGAAACGTACTTAAATGGGTGAAATAATTTTGTGGAGGAACTGGCATTCTTCGAACTTTTTTAAGATTATTCAAGTTTGCGACTACAAGCCTCAGACTTTTTCAGCACCTTAAAATTCAACACTACGATATTTGAACGGTTATGGCTGGTGATACCTGCAATTTTTCGGTACATATCACCAAACAATTGTTATCTCTATTCTAATCTATAATTAAACATCCGAATTTGTGATATGGTCAAAAAGTAGAAAAAGATTAGCGGTGATATGTAGTAGAGATCAAACGAATCGGACCCATTATAATTCTTGAGATCACTCCAATATATTTGGAGGGGTTAACTTTATGTGATAATCTCAATAACCACAGGTTCAGTGATATTTCGTTCTCTGGATTAGCCTAAGAATTTAAACTTTATAGTTGATTGAATTATATTTAAAAAATCTATAAGCTCTGAATCCTTTTAGCGGAGGAAATGATGAAATATGGCATGAAAATGACCTCGTCTATTGTCTATGCAATCAGGAGCTATCTCTTTGGGATAGTTCTAATTATGCTTGCTACTGGTTGCACGAGTACACGAAAAGCACTGCCGCCCGATTTGTACGGTTCAGCTAAAGTAGCACAGATGACAGGGATTCGAACCTATGCCTTTGAACAAAATCCCATTTTTCAAAAAGATCTTATTTACTCTGTAAAGCAGGAAAGGCAACACAGTTCCGGTGGTCATGACGACGAAGAGGGTTATTTTAACATACTGTCTTTGTCCGGAGGTGGGGCTCAGGGCGCTTTTGGTGCTGGACTCCTCTGTGGTTGGTCTGAAGCAGGTACTCGACCGACATTTAAAATCGTGACCGGAATCAGCACCGGTGCACTTATTGCACCATTTGCTTTTCTGGGATCCGAATATGATAAAATCATTCAGCAAGTCAATACAACAATTTCTACCAAAGATGTCATGAGAATGAGACCCCGCTTGATTGTCCGTAGGGGCATCGACTCGCTTGTTGACTCTTCTCCACTGGAGAATCTTATTTCCGAGCATATTGACAAAGATGTAATTCAAAATGTCGCGCGGGCCCATGCTCAGGGGCGCCGTCTTTATATTGGCACGACAGACATCGACGCTAATAGGCTTGTTATTTGGAATATGGGAGCTATTGCTGCAGCAAATACCTCTGTAGCCAATGAACTTTTTCGAAAAGTTCTTCTGGCATCTGCATCGATTCCAATATTCTTCCCACCTGTTTATATTCCTGTAGAGGCTGATGGCAATACTTATGAAGAAATGCATGTCGATGGTGGTGTTTCGGCCCAGGTTTTTTTATATGGGGATATATTTAATCTGGACGAAGTCTCACATGGTGCCGGACTATCCTCAATTGGGCTTGGACGAATATACATCATCAAAAACATGCAATCTCTGTCATCTTACGAACAAGTAAAATCTGAGCTAATTCCCATTGCCAAGAAAACAATTCTCAGCCTGCTGGCCAATCAGGGAACTGGTGACCTTTATCGTATCTACACTATTGCTCAAAGGGAAGGAATAGAGTTCAATCTCGTGTATATTCCATCGACCTTCAAATTCAAAGGAAGAGAGCTTTTCGATACCGAAGAGATGAAGCAACTTTTTGATTTGGGGTTTAATATGGGCAAATCAGGTGATTTCTGGCATAAATATCCACCAGGGTACGTGGATTAGAAAAAAGCTCTTTCAATATTGCCGATATTCTACAACATATTATTTTCGAGTAGCCCTGGCGATACCTGCAAGTGCGCCACGAGCGCACTTTTAATATAAAGTGCGCGTAACTGCACAAAAGATGAGGGAGATCCTGCAAGTCGTGAACATTGGGGTTCAAATCATCACTACGATTCCTGAAATATCATCTATAGATCACCGCCACGTCCGATCCTTTGTTAAGAGAATAATATCGCTTGATTCCGCTTATAAATAAGGCCGATTAATCCGATTCCAAATAGAAGCATTAGTGAAATTGTTGGCAAGATACCGAGCTTCAAAGCAACCCAACTTATTCCCACAAGAGGAAATAAGATCATACGAACAATCATCCTCAAGTTGTCATGCTTTGCGATAAAATCGGCGAAAGGCGGTGAGTATTTGTAATATAAATTTACGAAGGATTTGCCAACGATATTCGTTATAAGGAAACGATCACGGAAGTCTCGCAGTGTTTTGACATGCGGCTCTACTAAAGAACCATAAGCTGCTGTAGCTATAAAACAGCCGCCGCCACCCCCACCAGTACTAACCGGGGCATTATAAACAGGGCTATTAACATTTGAACTCTCATTGGCTTCATCATTGCCGGCAAATAAATATAGGGAGCTTAAATCAGTGGCCGGACACCCAATCAAATTGGTTGCAAAAGCGATCCAACGGTATAATTGAGAGTCAAGTGGAAGGTCGGTTTTGGATTTTTGATTTGCCACACCTATTTTTGTAATATTCCCGCTAGAAATTGCTTCCACAAATTCTTTATGAGCAAGATTGGATGCGCCTTTAACGTAACTGCCTGGATAATACCAACTATATCGAGAATTGCCGATGTATGCAAATGCTCCTCCATCGCTATTGCCATTGGTAATCGCTTCTCCAAAACAATCCGTGGACTTATAGATGTTGTCTGAATTGAGACCATCGATTGAACCCGCATAACATCCCTGAGAATAAACGAAAAAATATTTATCGTTTGTCATCGTATGGATATCATTGTTGTTTAACTTTATATCGGAAAAAATGGTTGAGTGACCCGAATAGTTGATACTATAATATTGATTTGAATTAATATAAGTTAAAAGTTGTGATTTCGGCCAGTTATTACCTTCCCAGTCTCGATCATATAGCTTAGCCTTAGGAATTGAACCCATAAAAGAGTATAACCAGTCCATCCTATCTCCTCCCCAGGTTGAGCTTTCCAACTCATCTCCGGTGAGAAGGATTTTAGTTGGGCTTCCATGGGTCTCGAAGGCAATTATTTTGTTGATCTGATTCATGGCTTCCGTATAATTATCTGCAGGTATGCGGCCAACATATACCTCAGAAAACCAGTCAGAATCACCTCCGTTAATTCCGTCATTTATTTCACCCCAAAGCTCATCTCCATCAAAGTTCCAAGAGCCATCCAGACAGCCAAAATATAGATCACTCGGGATAAAGGCGTCGGTGTAACCAGCAACCTGAGCATAACAGCCCCTCGTGGGGATGACTTGGTTTTCTGAAGCGCCATCGCAATCACCGCCTAGCAGCACATATTGTGTTCCATAATTTGTATACATATCTTTTATAAAATTTCGCATCTTTTCAGCAAGGTCGACACCGGAATAAATGGCAGCAATTTCGTCGATATGCTCTATATAGGTGGTATAGCCACCACCTGCAGACGAGGCTCTGTGCGCTGTGAGTGTTTCAAATGCCGGCGATAGCTCAGCGGTGGTAATCACCACATACTGACGTTCACCTGAGGCTGCAGAAGGTTCCTGAGAGGCCGATAAAAATTTTGGAGTCACTTCGTTTTCAGAAACCTGGTACAGCCTTAAAAAATCATCGTTGTTGTCAATTATATTCAGGATCTTTTCTCTGTCTTTATGAAAATTCCGGTAAGGCATGACCCGGTCCGGCCTATTTTCCTTCTCTGTTGTGATCCTGACTTCCAGTTCCTCGTAATATTTCAATTGACCCTCAACAGGGTTATAAAGAACAGGCATCAAGTCGACCAATGCTATTTTTACACCATTTAAAAATTGTGGTCTTCTGCCCTTGTAGATAACAGAAGGGTATAGCGCATTTGTTTCATAAATGTTCGAAGCAGGTTTTTCGACGGTATCGTATTCTTTTTCGGAAGCGGGTTGCGGTGTGGTAACATGCTGGATGATATACGATCCTTCAATTGCTTTTAATGTTCCATATCTTATCTCGGTTGATACGACTTTTTCATCTGCGGGAATGAAAATTTTCGATGTTTTCACAGGCAGTATAGGTGCTCCAACAATATCATCCTTTTGGTGTGTGCCTTTCATCTTCAGAATTTGTTGGCCATTTGAGAGAGTTATGATTTTAGGGGCTTCAAATTTATAGATATGGCTGTATTCTGCTGCAACTAAAGGTGAGGCAAATATGGTAAAAAACAAAATAAAGACGATGAAATCGATCTTATTTTTTGATCTAAATTCTAAAATAATCTTATCCTTTCTTGGTTGTTTTTTTAACCTAAATTGAGCGATTTTCAAGTTTGCCGCAGATACAAGAATAGATGTCGTTTCGCTATAGTCGTCTATGCGGAACGGCATCTGACGCAGTAGATGCGGTGAAATTGGAGATCCCGTAGGGTTTCAAAATTTTGAAATTCAAAATGTCAGAATACCTTAAAAATATTATTAATTTAACCATTTCAAAAATTTGAAACGCTCAACTTAGGTTTAAGTTACAGGTTTAGCTTTGCATTTAATCCGTAGTTGAGATTAATCTGTTAGTGAACAACAGCAAAAAGAATGCCACACTAAACACTTGTTCATAATTCTTTAAATATTAGTTGGTTATGTTGTTAAAAGGATAGGATGGATATGTTCATGGGCAGGTAATAGTTGACAACCCCACATTACTTCCCTGGAGTTATTGGATAACATTTTGATATATCAATAAAATATTGACCGTCAAAATATTAACGAAGAAGAAAAACGTTCACTTTTTTGAAAGTTTACACTTTGGTAGCTGAAAAAAGAATCAGTCATTCCAAAACCAATTGATAAAAATACTTCAAATGCAAGTAAAATGGGAATAATGTACATGCTGTTTGTCCGCATATATTCTCCGGTTCAAATTTTCATGGACGCTCAGCCTGAGAATTTTTTCTAATCGGGATAGGCACTCAACACATTAGGGTTCTTGGCCGTCTGTCTTTTGGGGATTGGATGTATCCGTCACAACCGGCTCGATTATCTTTACCGGTGCTTTGAGTGTTCTCCTTAGTATATCCATAGCGCTCGAGCCAATAGCAGAAGGAGAAAGGGCCTTAACCTCGGGGTTCGAAACATCTCCTTTGACTTTAACCGGAATGGCAATCAGCCCCCTTTGAAAAATTTGACCAATCACGGGTATTTTACTGACCACAGTGTCGACCGTTTTAAGAGGGGATACCAATAAAGTGAGATCCATTGTCTGATTGAGCAGGTTAATTTCACCTTCTGTAGCCACAATATTCAGAGATTCGGCATCTATATAACCCTCGGTTAAAATGAATTTGCCATCCTGCATATAAAATTTGACGGAACCTGATTGAAAGCGAAAATCATTACTTTTCAAATCCGGAACATCGCCTTCTAAAAGCCTGTTTATTTTGAGAAATGAAAAAACATTAGTGATTGTCCCGGCCTTACCAACATTATAGATACGTCCGTCCTGAACAGTAATCTCTAAATCTCCCTTGAGTTTGCGGAGCAGCTCATCAGCGGTTTTCCCTTCCGTATTTACAGCCCCGGTCATCTGAATTTTGCCTTCCATTTTTTCTGTGGCTTGTTTTCCTGACAGACAACCAAAAGTATATTGAATCCCTTCCGGTTGAGAACTCGGAATGATTTCCAACCATATGCCGTTTGGTGAAAATTTAACAGTCCCGGGGGTTTCGATGCCGCACAGATTGGCCTCATTGACTTGCATGGTCACATTGTTTTTTTCAAACACCAGCGTAGCGCGGTATGGCGTCCAGGTATAAAAACCGTATTTCAGCCGTTCGGTATCGATGTGGACGATTCCCTGTAAAAAACTTAGAAACGATGCCTCATCCTTATTTGTTTTCTTGCCGTTGTCTTTGAACAGGGTTTCCAACTTGGCCGCGTCGATTTCTTCCGCTACTGTGTTCATTTCCAGAAAGATGCTTCCGGGCTTGAAGGTCAAATGGCCATCCAGTTCAAACCGATTGCCCAGCCAGTCTATATCAGTTTCATGAACTTTTACCTTCTTTTCCAAACCGCTCAATGCAACATGATCGATACGGAGCGGGCCAGCCGCCTTAAGTGGCAGAAAAACTTGGTGTGCTTCCAGATTCCCCTTGATCACGGAATTCAATGGATGCTCTGAATCGATATGGGCCTGCAGATCCCCTTTGATGATTCCCTCCAGGAATTGATTTTTCTTCCAAAAATGATCAAGGGTGGCTTTGGTCAGATGCCCTTTAAAGGAAAGATCGGTTGCCTTTGCTTTGGACTTGTGCTTCAGGACAAATTCAGCGTTTGAAGCATCATCGTGAACGGTCAGTTTTCGGATATCGATTTCATCAGGAGTAAACCGCATGTCGGTTGTAACCGTTGGACCGTTTGAAGTGGTCATGCTGCCGGCAACGGCGATTTCGCCGGACCGATTCCATTTAACATCCAGGCTTTTAAAATTAATGGGCGGCTTGAGATGGTATTGGGCTGGAATCTTGATTTCATGGGTCAGCCATTGGACAAAGTCCGGCCCCATTTTACCGTTGCCGCTATAATTAAGTTTGTTAACACCTTCCATATAGCCAATGACCTGGACGGAAAAATCGGTTTTTAAATCAAGTATCTTCGCCCTGCCTTTAGTGAGTATAAACGACTCCGGCACAAGTTTGAAATGCCCCTGTGGTAAAATCAATCTTTTAGGAAGATGGGTGGTTTTCACGGCCAGGTTTTGTATGTCTCCGGAGATATTAAAGCGCCAGGCTGAAAGACTCGAAAAGGGACCTTTCAGGTCCAGAGCGGAGACGGCGATCGATCCGTTTACTGCTTCGATGGTCTTCAGAGACTCTGCCAAGTCCGCATGCTCTTTCAGCCATTGATAAATTTCGGACAGGGCAATGGTGCCGGCGCCGGTCTGAATTTCAAGTTTAACGGTATCTACCCAATTTACCCGGCCGGACATTTTGGAAAATTGTGTGTTCTGCATCTGCGCACTCAAATCGCTGACTCGAATCTCATCGCCTTTGAATTGAAAACGCCCGCCTTTAATTGCCAACGGGTGGGGCAGGCGATTGTAACGGGTCTTGAGATTAAATTCGGACACATCGATTTGAACGCTGATGTCATCCAGGTTTTCGCCCAAGATCAGTTTTCCGGTTCCCATGCCGGTTAGATGCTTAATTCGGGAGAGTTCGGACTTGACTTGTTTGTTATCGATTAAACGATTCAAAATCGACGGCAGCTCTGCCAGATCTGAGTTCACGTCGATGTCCAGATGAAAGGGTTTGACATCACCCACCAGTCCGATTTTCACTGAACCTTGCCGGCCGTGTGTTTTTCTATAGTTGGCCCGAATATTTTCAGCCGTTAGGATACCATTTTCGATGATCGCATGTCCGTAGACTTCTGTGAGATCCAGGTTCACCGTGGGGATAAAGATGGCGCCGTCTGTCATTTCTCCATCAATGCGCCAGTGTTCGAACACCGACAAATCCGTCCAATCCTTGCCCTGGACTTCGACCTTTATCGTCGGAACCTGACCGCCTTTGACGATGTCAAGCACTTCCCGGACATCGGAAATATGTCCCCCCAGCGACAGTGCCGTAGCCCGAACAGCATTGGCATTGATGTTCTGACCGGTTGCCTGCAGGTGGACACCAGCAGTTTCGGAAGAATCCACCAATAGTTTGCCCGCCAGGGATAGTTTCGGATTATCAAGATCCAGGCGGTCGATTTGAAGCGCCATCTGCGAAGGGGAAAAGTTAAAGCGCCCATTCAAAAAAACAGGGCCTATGTCGGCCTGGCGGGTATCGTTTTGCACCTTAAGCATAGAGGTGCGGCTTTCAAAGTCACCTTGCCAGTTACTCCAGCCTTGCGATTGAATCTGCAGGGTCAAATCGACACTGCCGTCGGTAATTTTGAAATCGGAGTCTGGCCGCCAGTAGGCCATGAGCGGATGAGTCTCAAGCCCCTTCAAGAATACCTTCCCGTCCAAATTCAAGGTGGTTGGGTCCAACTCGCCGTTCAAAACGATTTTCTGGATAAAAGAAAAACTGCAGGTCAGATCCACTGCCACCCGCTTCTCGGTGACCTCCAGGCGAGCGGTGATATCCTGCCACTCCAAAGGAGCCTTGTCTTGCTCCAACACCCTCAAATGGCCGTCATCAATTGCCACTTCCACATCTTTGACCACAGCAATCAGCGCCCCGAGTCCCTCCTTGATCTGTTGGCGAAGGTCGCCGCTCCCCTGGAAGGAAGCACCTTTTTCTGATTTGTGCCGGGACGATAGGGGAAGCCTCAGTTCAAAATCGGGCTGCTTCAGCTTCAGATCGGCAACTTCCAGACGGGCGACTAAAAGAGCGCTCAGCCTCGGAAACACCGTCAATTCTACCCATTTGCCCTGGACGGAATCCTGGATAGCCATCTGGCCTTGGGAGATAACCACATGGGGTCGAGGCAGTAAGCCCAGACGGATCTGTTCAAAGCCGATTTTGCCCTCTATGGCTTGGGAAGCGGCCGCTTCAATTTTGGCTCTTATTGCATCCGTATTTACCAGAGCGGGTAATAAAATCAACAGGCCGGCGATTACCGCCATAGCCACGAATATGATACCTATGATGATTTTTTTTGGTTTGATCTGTGATCTTTGTTCACTCATTTCGGATTTAAAAGTTCCTCTATGTAGTACACATATATTTTTCGTTTATCCATTACCTGAATTTTGCACGAGTCGGAGGTTTTCATATGCAAGATTCAGGTGTTAGATCAGAACCATAGTTTACCAGCACATATCAATCCTCCAATCATGGCGAACAGCAGCGATATCATCGTACCACCAAGCACTAAAAATCTTACGGTCTCAATATTCTTAACTTGATGTTCTTTGGGTTCTCTTCCCCAATGTGCTGCCATTTTGGCACCCATCCATGCAACCATGCCCACCATTACACCAGATAAATCAAACGCGACCCCGATTGTAAAGAACAAGTTTTCGACAACACCAAGGGATAATGGAATTAAAATCCTGTATTGTGGATCCTCATCACCAATGAGCTTCCTAACTCTGCGGGCCCAATACTGGTTAACAATTCCACCACATACCAAAGATACAGATAAGCCCACCGTCCATCTGAGTGTTTCCATAAATACTCCATGCAGTCAAAATAGTCTAAATTTGAGCTATCGAAGGTAAAATATTTACCTGCTAATATTCAGTTAAATTCAGGGAAGATGACCCTCAATATTAAGTGGGTTGTTGGGATCAATATCAATGTTTTCCATTTCATACCCGGCTTGATTGCTGGTTGTCGCAATTCTTTCATCCATTTGTTCTTCTTTAACCGACTGTCTGAAACGCTGATAAGCCTGTTCATTCCCAACATACAAGCACTGACAAGAAGACCCATCCACATAAAAGTAGAACATTTTTTCGTTATACGTTTTGTGTACAAGCTCATTTTGGGGTAGCGATTTGAGAAAATCGAGTTTTTTAGGCGTGTCAGCTGTGTGTAGCTGAAAACCAGCCCGCACAAGCATCTCGTCCATCTGAAACGGGGACATTTTGCCGGTGCCGGCACAACCCATGAGGAAGGCAACGATCAGCATAACAAGACCTGCTGAAATTAATGTATATTTCTTTCCCTTTAGCTGTTTTTTCATTTCACCTACAATCTCCTTTAATAGTTAGTTACCAAATAAATTGGAAACGTGCCTGGAAGATATGTGCCCTTCCGTTATCAACAGGCGGTGATGCCCGATCTTTAACGTATGCATGGATGTAGTTAAACATCAGTCGAACGTTTCGATTGTGAATCCAGTTTAACCCTGCGGTGAAATTGCTTTCTTTGCCTCCATATATTTCGCCGTCATTCAAGTCTACATAGGAGTGTCGTAACGCAAGTTCCCAGGCGCCCCACTCGCCTTTCATCGGATGAAAAGAAGGTTGCGGCTCAACCCCTGTAAAAACACCGATGGATCGGTTGTAATTCCGATGTTCCCCGGTAATAAAGTAGCTTAAAAACGCGTAGTATCCCCAGAAATCCGGATCATCTGCTGCGTCCGCATCTAATGAAATATAATAGCCCTGTCCCTGAAAAGACCATGGCCCAAAGACCATTGCCAATTCGGCATTGACCGTATCCCGCCTATTCCCGTAGATAGATCCCGTATCCACAAGCCTGTCGTCCGTGAGGCGAGACTCTGGCCTTGTACGAAATTGCATAGAAAAGTCTAAATCATCCTCATTGCGTGACCCGTAGCTGTAACCCAGTCCGAGATGCAGCAGGGTTCGACCATCTTCCCCATACACCGGAAGGCCGAAAACTCGAGTTGTTACATCAAATCCATTGGCCTCACTGATCTGATTTGCACCTTCTCCCACCGTCGAAAAAGAACCCGTATTAAAAAAAAACCCTACTCCCAAGTTTATCCGCCTGTCCGGGTTTAAGCTGTCGTATCTGATGCCGATATTGCGACCAGAACTAAAAGCCGCATCGGGCAATGCCCTTTCCATAAAGGTAACACGGCTGATACTGGTGAGATATTCCATCGAAAACGGTTCTTTCATGTTACCGATTTTGATTTTCTTAAGAAAGGGGTTTTTAAGATAGCGAATCCAAATGTCCTGAATATCTCTTACGTTGGCAAAATCAAACCCAACCTTAAAATCTACAGTATCATAGAAATTTCCATAGATAGAGACGTCTAGTTTGCGAAAGTGTATAATGCTGCCGTCCAGATCAGGAAATGCGTTTTGTAGTTCATCATCGGCATCAATATCACCGCCGTCAACGATGATTTGTCCATTGATCCTAAACTTAATGTTTTCCTTGCGGCTGTCGATACTAAAATAGCCGTCCTTCCAATAGTAGTGCCAACCTGAAATTGGACCCTTTACGCCCTTTTCTACCCTTTCAGACAATGCTTTGTAATAGGAATCCATGTTTTTTGTTTGCGGAGAGTCAGCTAACACACGGCCGTCGGCGCTTAAGATAAGAAAACAGGATGCAAAAACAATCACAAGGATAGAAAATTTTGATTGCGTCCGGACAAATCTACGTGTGTCAGTGGCTGATTCTTTACACTTTTGGTTTCGCATATGAGTCAATACGTTTTTCTTCCAGCAATTCCAGGTTGGTTATCTTCCAAGCGCCGTCCACAGGTTCCACTGTAATGTTGGCCTCGTACTGATTTTTGCGGATGTGGATGTGCCCCCAGTGACCCACCGAACCCATGGCAGTCCACGTGGCACGGAACAACAGACCCAGGGGGCGGTTGCCAGGGTGGTTGACATCGACATCCAGGATTTCGACCTCCTTCACTCGGGCCCGGGCACCGCCGGCCTGAGTCACCACCAGAGATTTTCGATTCTGCAAATAAATTTCAGAAAGCAGGTCCCCGCTAACGCTGGTGGCCAGACGGTCATAGACATCTTCTTCTTCCCGGAAATCAAAGGACCGGTAAATGTTTTTGAGCAAACTGTTCAAAACAAAAACCGCATCCTTGTCGGTCATCTTGGGGGCTATGACAGACGGTTTGGCAACCGCAACTTTCAGTAAAGGATAAAGCAGGGCGCTGCCGGCCATGAAAAAAATGACTAAGCCGATATGCAAGCCGACCGGTTTGGCGTTCTGCCGTCGCTTCCTGATTTGCAACGCAACAGGTACTAAAGCCAGCAGGCACAAGACGCTGGCGAGTGGTATTTTCATGGTTGTCAGGGATTCGTCCAACTCTATTTGGGTAACCGTGGGCATTTGATATGTTTTAAGGAAGTTTTTCCATGTCAGCACATTTTCATCGGGTGTTACATAAGAAGGAAAAGGGCCGGCCGGATCAATGGCATCGGCCGGAACCTTTTGTATGCGGTCTGACCAGAGGTCCCATGTGTTCGTGACCTCCTGTGGTATCCCCTTGGTCAAGTAGGTAATGATTACGCCCACCATGGCAGTATTGATCGGTAACTGCTCGGGCTGCACCAGAAACGTGGACCCTGTCATGGAATATTTGACAAAAGCTGTTCGGTCCAGAATCGGTCGCAGTTGTTTCCCATCTATAAGGACCTTGTCATGTTTCAAAAAAAATTCACCCACCCGTTTTTTTAGCGTCTCGTTTTCATTGGCTTCGATAAACTCATCCCCCCTCAGCCCCAGGTCAATCCACGCTGAAAGGTCCTTCACTCTGGCTAAAACCTCATGCCGCACCTCGTATGGTTCAATGTAGAGAAAGGACATAACGCCGCCGCGCTGCCACCTTTTTAACGCCTTTTTGTCGAATGCGGAATACCAGGGGTCCGCCCAGTCAAAGGTCACCTTCGACGGCCCGGACAGGTATCTGAAATCATTGATCGGCACACGATTGTGATATGTCATGAAACCGACCGGCACTTTGCTTATTTTATATTCGTCATCCAGAGGAGGAATGATGGTCAATGATTTCGGCTTATTTTTGAAGGGGTAAATCAGCTCTACATAGAACACGCGTTTGTCCTTCGGCGGTCCTGGAATCACCTGAAGGGTATAGGGATTGATCTTCCCGGCATAGGGCGAAGGACGCTCCTTGCGAAAGCGCGGTTCGGCGAGTTTGAGCTTTGCCTGTAGTTTTCGACCGCTATCGGTTAAGATCTGAAGGTCTTCGTTGGAAAACTGCTGCATACGATCAGCCAACAAGGGTCTTTTAATGGTGGTGCCCTTGAAGAACGCATCAGGAATAAGGCGGTCAAATGTGAGCATATCATCCACAAAAATCTCGAGCTCAATCTTTACATGATCGTCATGGATATGGATCTCGGCGATATTGGGCGCATTCTCAGCACCCGAGAGGTTGATCCAGTCGGCATTTGCCGAAGTGCGAACAATACAGAAGAAAATGATAAACGCTATAATAGAAAAGAATGTTTTCTTCATCAGTGGAATCCATCGAACCGACTTGCTACCCGGATTTTTTGATCAATGATGCTCTCTTATATTTCTATGAGCATTCAATATTTCTGGATGAACGCTAAATATCAGGGAATCACGCCATTATTTCATATTGTACTTCTTCTTGAACTCCTTGACCATCTTTGCCGAAACGTCACTGATGTCCCAGTTGCCGTCAAGCATCTCTTTTGACAACTGATCGGGCACGGTGTGATCGGGTTTTTGGGGTTTGTTGGGCCCGACCTGGGACCAGGCTTGGTCGTCGGAGACTACCTTGCGTACCTTGATGTTGTCCTTTGTGATGTTCCAGACCAGATTGTCTTCGGCCAGGGTGAGCGGCCCGTCATAGGTCTCACGGATATATTCCAACACCTGGGATACGGTATCCGCCTCATTGAAAAAATGGTAGGCGATGGCATGCTTGGGCTTGATGGTACTCATAACCTTGCCAAAGGCCTGCGGCGGGGTGTGGACAACGGTGCCGACACCAAGGGCGGACTGGGGGGACTGGTTGTAAAGTGTGACCAGCTGCTCGGGTGTCAGGAATGCTTCATGGATGGCGATATCGGCATCCTTCGCATATTTCAAATACCACTTATTGGGCCGGGTGTCGCCGCCGATGACAACCTTTATCCCCTTCCAGTAGAGGGCAAAGCTGATCGCTCCGTCTCCGGCATGGATGGCCGGCCAGGACTTGATCTTCACACCGTTCTTTTCGTAGACGACCTGGTTTTCACCCTTATAGTCGAATTCGTGAACATTGATCTTGCCCGGTTGTGACGGGAGGGCTGCCAGGCGGGTCATGTTGTCCCAGTTGTACGCCTTGAGAAAGTGCTCAACCGCGTACTTGGTTCCCATATCCTCTCGTGCACCACTTGGCCCCCAGATCTCAAGAGGGACTGTTCTTCCGGCAGTCCAGCCGCCGGCCCAGAGTCCGGGGAGGTCACCCCAGTGGTCCGTGTGCAGGTGGGTGAGGAACACCTTGGTCAGGAAGTCGAAGGGGATCATCAACGCGGCCATGTTCGCGTTGGCCCCGGTGCCGATATCGAAAAGGAACTTATCCCCGTTACCCAGCTCGACCAGCCAGCAGGTGGCCGCCTGGCTTCTACGTGCCGCCGGCATCCCGGTGCCCAGCGCAATAAGACGAATTTCATCCTTTCCAAGCTTTTCGGTGCCGGGAAAATAGACGTAACGGTCGGGAGCAACCCCAGTCGGGTCTTTGACGCCGCCGCCGGCCGCCTCGGCCGTTGAAACCAGAGATACATCAGACAAACCCTTGCCTGACACATAAAGTCCAATGCCGCTTCCAATCGCCAAGATCAAAGCAGTGGCAATAATAAGGTACTTTCTTTTCATCATTTTCGGCCTCCTATGTTATTTAAAACACTATTTGTTGTCCGTATAGATTCATCGTCTACGTCGGACATGCCGCCTGCGATGCCGTCGATGTACACCGGCAACAGATGTTGGGGACAACGGTCTTCCGATAGGGTCAATAAACATAATGACCCTGCTATCAATAACGAAGTCCAAATTGATTTCCAGGGCCAGAGACCACCTTGGCATCAATTATCGGGACATGATGATGCGGATTATTTTCCAGGTGGATTCAGCTGTTCCATAATCTGGTCGATGGTGAAACTGGTCGCCTTCTGCCGCGGCGGGAACTCTTTGAACGCAGCAAGAAACTGACTGACATAGGCCTGCGCCGGCACCAGAAGGAATGCCCGATCGAGCCACCAGTCCCGGTAAGTGTTCGACGTGATGGACGCCCTCTCGTAAAGGTCCGTGCGCAGATTGAAGAGCCATGGAACCCGTGTTTTTACATACGGCTTGCGCCGTTACTGTTAGTTGCTTGGAACTACCATAAGTTTTTGCCCCGGGTGAATAGGGTCGGTTTTGGTTATGTTGTTGAGACGACATAATTCATCCACTGAGATGCTGTTTTGTTTTGCGATCCCATATAGCGTATCCCCACTACGGACCAGATGATAACGCTCTTTGGTAGGAGGACTTGGTTCCTTTGATGTGGCAGATACGCTCTGGGTCACCGCTTTAATTAGTTCAGCTGAATTGGGGTTGGTGACAGAGCGTTTCACAATAATATCGACGGGACTTACTGCTTTGCCGTAATAAGCTTCATTCCATTTGTCCTTCGTATTGAAGACAGAGCCCTCCAATGAAACACCCGCATAAGCACCTTTTGTCCGCGTAAAGGAAAGAATGTCAGCCACGACATTCGATTTGACACCTGTACCCACCGGCCCAACGGCGACGGAAGTATCACCTCCGAGCTTAAACGAGGATGTGAGCAGCTTATCAACAGCCTTTTGGGTTCTCACCATCATGATCACTTCCGCTGCCTCGGCACCGATCTGAAATCCAAGGGTTCCAGAACCAAGGGTGTAAAACGCAGGTTGGCTCCATTGGCCTGTTTTATCGTTTTTGGCAATGAGCACGCCACTGCCTCCGGAACCTCCAATAACAAATCCGGCCTTCAATAAACTCGGAATGATGATCAGACCTTTGGCCTGGTTCAGGTTTTCCTTTAACCATGCCTGGTTTTTATCTGTCATGAAGTTTTCAAACGTTACACGCGCCTGATCCACAAGCCCTTGTTGCTTAATAGGCTCGGCCGCTGTTGCCGGAATGGCAAATCCTGCAATCAAAGTGCTGATACAAACCGCAAACAGAATATTTACGAATCTGTGCCGTGTTTTTTTCATCTTGCTTCTCCTTTTTACGGACATAAAATCATTGTTAACTACTTTGACGGTACCGGCGGATAATTTTTCAAGATTTCATTTACTGCTTCTTTTATTAGTTTCTCTTTTTTTTCCGGAGTGTTAGCACTATTAATCTCGGCTTTTGCAACTCCCCGCCAAATCATTTTTTTCGATTTGGCATCCACAAAATCCAGAATGAGTGATCCTTCTTCGTATTCATATGTTGAAACGCCACCAGGTCCCCAGTATCCGCCCCAATATCCTCCATATGGACCATAACCGTAGCCCCAATCGGTGACTTGAACTTTGTCCTTTTTCCCGAGATGTTCAGCAATTAAAAAGTCCGGATTGTCTGACGTCATCATCAAGCCTTTGGCTTTCAGTTCAGCATTAACCGCGTTTTTAACACGTTGTACGCTAAGGCTGTCTATGCCTGCTTTTTCAGGCACCTGCATCCAATCATACGTCTTAAGGTTTGCGAAATCGGCTTGTTTGTCGTAGTCATGCTGCACACCATAGATACTGGCACAGCTGACAGCAAAACAGATGAAAAATAGAACAAAAATTGCATTAACGGCTCTCATGATAATACCTCCTTGTCAATTTTGATCTTAACCTTAAAATTTGCAATTAGAATTATAGATTATTTGGAATCTTTATTCGTAAAACTTCAAAAGACGGGAATGGCGGTCATTCGTTAGATCTACTATAATACAGATTTTTTAAGAAATTAGTCACCTTGAAACGCTGAGCGCGTCAATAGAAACCAACGGCGATGTTCTCAACAGAATTTTGGCTCACATGAGGGCAGTGAATTTATCCGATCGCAGCTAAGCGTCCAATTTCTCTCGATTCCCCCATTGGAAAACCCTGAACAGTCGGTTTTCGTCCTTTGAATTACGCCGAAGGTCAGCTTGTTTACAACCGGCTTTTTTGCATAAAGTAACTCACCAAATTCAACTGAACAACCTTATCAGAAATGATAATTTTGAGTCAACCAAATCCTTCTTTCGATAGATCCGTCCTCTTGATTTTCATTTGAAGTTAGAAAAAGTTCACCAGCTGTTTCAGCATATAGTAGATCAATGGGATAAATATGGCAGGAAGCATGTTGCCGACTTTGATTTTTTGAATTTCAAGAAGGTTAAAGCCAATGGCCATGATCAATAGACCACCGACACCGGACATTTGGTCAATGACAGGGGTAATCAGAAAAGGCTTCATCAATGTCGAGGTCAGGGTTAGTATTCCCTGATATACGAACACGGAAATTGAGGAAAACAATACGCCGATGCCAAATGTAGATGCAAAAATGATGGCAGACAATCCGTCCAGGGCGGATTTGGCAAACAGGGTTTGATGATTACCGGTTAGTCCGCTTTCCATTGACCCCACAATAGCCATTGAACCCACGCAATAAACCAAACTGGCCACCACAAATCCCTTGGCAATGCCGTTTCCGGCTTTTGCGAATTTGGTTTCAAGCCGCTTGCCCAGGTTCTCCAGTCTACCTTCTATTTTTAAGAACTCTCCGAATATACTTCCAATGACCAGGCTGAAAATGACCAACAATATGGCATCGGTCTTAAACGCCATTTTGAGGCCGATCAGCATGATCGCAAGGCTGATGGCCTGCATGATCGTAACCTGATATTTATTGGGGATACCGCCCCTAAAGACGATTCCCAATAGACTGCCCGCAATGATGGCCAACGTATTGACGATGGTTCCCAGCAAATTGATTTCTCCTTATATGTTTTGACCGTTCAAATCGTTACGTATGCTGCACCAAAGTAGAGATATAATGATGGATGATTTTTCTACCGACTAACCGGGAGAGAAGGGCCGTTTATGTTAGGACTTTTACCAAACCGTAATTCTTTATAATTTTTAGCATTTCACTTGAATCCTTGACCCCTTGAATCCTATTCAGATTACCAATTCTTTTGGAGATGATCCGAATATGGATAATCACATTTTCCAATTCCAGTTTAATATGACAAAAATCACCTATTTAAAGGGTTTGACATCAAAGAGTCAATGGTTATTTTTTAGGCAATTGAAAATAACTACAACAGGAGGAATGAATGCGTTTTGACAAATTTACCATAAAATCACAGGAACTCATTCAAAATGCACAATCGCTGGCATCATCCCATAACCACCAGCAGATCGAGCCGGAGCACCTGCTCTCGACCATGCTCAAAGAACCCGAAGGCATTGCCCGGGCCATGCTGAATAAGCTAGGTGTTTCTGCAAGCGATGTTTCCCGTGAACTGTCCGATGCCATTGACAAATTACCGAAAGTCAGCGGAAGTGCAGTGGGTGATGCCTATATTTCTCCAAGAACCAAACATGTTCTCGACGCGGCCTTTTCAGAAGCTGCTAAAATGAAGGATCAGTATGTCAGCATCGAGCATATCTTTCTGGCCATATCTGATGAGAAGTCGGGTGAGGCCGCCGGAATTCTCAGGGAAAAGGGTATCACCAGAGAGTCGATTTTAAAAGTTCTCATGGATATTCGCGGATCCCAGCGTATCACAGATCCAAATCCTGAAGAAAAATATCAGGCCCTGGACAAGTTCAGTCGCAATCTCACCGACCTGGCCCGTCTGGGAAAGCTCGACCCGGTGATCGGGCGTGATGACGAGATCCGGCGAATTGTTCAGGTGCTCTCCAGACGAACCAAAAACAACCCTGTTCTCATCGGCGAACCCGGCGTTGGTAAAACCGCTATTGTAGAGGGTCTGGCCCAACGCATTGTTGCCGGTGATGTGTCTGAGACCCTTAAGAACCGTCGGCTTGTTGCCTTGGATATGGGGGCACTCATTGCCGGTGCAAAGTATCGGGGAGAATTTGAAGATCGTCTAAAAGCGGTTCTTAAAGAGGTTGAAAAAGCAGAAGGCGACGTCATTCTTTTTATCGATGAACTTCACACACTGGTGGGCGCCGGCGCCAGTGAGGGTGCCATGGACGCATCCAACATGTTAAAGCCGGCCCTTGCAAGGGGCACTTTGCGGTGTGTGGGTGCGACGACATTGAATGAGTATCGAAAATACATTGAAAAGGACGCGGCCTTTGAAAGACGTTTTCAGCCGGTGATGGTGCTCGAGCCGACCGTGGAAGATACCATATCGATTCTTCGGGGCCTCAAGGAAAAGTATGAAGTCCATCATGGTGTTCGGATCAAGGACTCGGCCATCGTCGCCGCAGCAACCCTTTCTCACCGGTATATTTCCGATCGTTTTCTGCCGGATAAGGCCATTGATCTCATCGATGAATGCGCGTCAAAGCTCAGGATCGAAATCGACAGCATGCCTGTGGAAATCGATGAAATTCAGCGTAAGATCACCCAGGCTGAAATCGAACGGGAAGCTTTAAAAAAGGAATCGGATTCTGCATCCATAGAGCGCCTTTCAAAACTGGAGGCGGAAATCGGCAACATGAAGGATGACATCCTTGAAATGAAAGTTCACTGGCAAAATGAAAAGGATCTTATCCAAACCATAAGAACCGTCAAGGAACAGCAGGAACAGCTTGGAATCGAAGAACGGCAGGCGGAAAGGGAAGGGGACCTGGCAAAGGTCGCGGAGATTCGATACGGGAAATCTTTAGACTTAAAAGCCCTGTTGAACGAGGCCAACGAGAAATTGGCGAAACTTCAAAAAAAAAGCAAAATGCTCAAAGAAGAGGTGGATGCCGAAGACATCGCAGACGTCCTTTCCAGATGGACAGGTATCCCGGTCAGTAAAATGCTCGAGGGCGAGAGAGAAAAACTGGTCCATATGGAAGATCGCCTTGGGGACAGGGTGATCGGGCAAAAAGAGGCCATTTCAGCGGTTTCCAATGCGGTTCGCCGGGCGCGTTCCGGCTTGCAGGATCCAAACCGACCCATCGGATCCTTTATATTTATGGGACCCACCGGTGTCGGAAAGACAGAACTGGCAAAAGCGCTGGCGGAATTTATATTTGACAGCGATCAGGCCATGGTCCGGATCGACATGTCGGAATATATGGAAAAACATGCAGTTTCAAGGCTCATCGGCGCACCCCCCGGATATGTGGGATATGAAGAAGGGGGATATCTGACAGAGGCGGTTCGGAGACGCCCCTATTCCGTGGTGCTGTTTGACGAAATCGAAAAAGCACATCCCGAGGTGTTCAATATCCTGCTTCAGATATTAGATGACGGGCGCATGACCGACGGTCATGGACGGACGGTGGATTTTAAAAATACCATCATCATCATGACGTCCAATGTCGGGAGTCGATGGATTCAGGAACTTGGCGCATCCAGCCGAAAAGAGATGGAAGATCGGGTGACCGAGGCCCTGCAGGCGAGCTTCAAACCCGAATTTTTAAACCGGATCGATGAGATTATCATTTTTCACAATCTGACGAAGGAGCAAATTGGCGATATCGTAGATATCCAGATGAAACGGCTGGAATCGAGACTGGCCGAAATGAACATGGAACTCGTCCTTTCCGACAATGCCCGGGCATTTCTGGCTGAAAAAGGATTCGACAAAATATACGGTGCCCGTCCGTTAAAGCGGGCCATTCAGAGATACATTGAAAATCCGCTGTCCATGGAGATCCTGCAAGGGAGTATTTCAGAAGGAACAAAACTAAGCGCCGATGTTGAAGGGGGTCAAGTTGTATTTAACCTGCGCTAATTCGCATTTCTTCGTTCGTCGTTAAAAATATGGATTGGTAATCAAGGATCATCTCCAATTGAGTAGGTGTGATTCCAAAGGGTACCCCGGTTAAATTCGCCCTGCTCCTTTTCTTTGAAAAATTTAACTGGGCAGGCAAGGGGTCAAGGATTCAAGGGTTCGAGTGAAATGCTAAAGAATTACAAAGATTTGAAAGTCTATCAAAAGTCATACGAACTCTGTTTAGAGATATATAGAATAACAGTAAAATTTCCAAAGGAAGAAAGATACGGTCTATTTTAACAGATAAGAAGATCTGTTGTGTCTATTCCTTCTATAGCAGTTGTCAAAAATATGTTCCGATTGAATTAATAACGGTCACAATTTGCCGCAAGCCGCCGGATGATTTCGTTCAGGTCGGGAAGCTGTCTGAGCAAATTAGAGCGCGTTAAAGAGAACACCTTCGAA
>CALLDL010000051.1 GCA_937998305.1 uncultured Desulfobacterales bacterium
CGTTTTCGTTTTTCGGCTACGGCAATTTCTTTTTGCGGAATTTTTTGAGATTTTTTGGTGAAAGCATGGTTCAAAACCACAAGATCTTTCCTTACACTCTCCCTTTGGCTGAAAACCGGCGGCCTATTTACCGACAGCGGTCCTCATACTGTCAAAATGCTGGGCTGCAGATTGGAATATGATGAAGTCGAAAAGCTGCTCGGTTGTCACTTCACCTCCAAAGGCGGGCATGCTGCCTTTACGGTCAAGTTCGTCATCGGTCAATCCGGCAGCGAATGCGGTCAGCTCAGCGCTATTTTTTTGCAGCAATTCCAGGGCCTCGGCCTTGGTGCAGTCCGCATGCTCACGGGAATCCTTATCGGACATCGCATTGATCTGATCCATGCTCAGGGGCGGCAGATTTTCACCTCTAACAATCATTGCGGCCATTTTTGATATTGCAAAATGCCCGGCTCCCACGTGACGCGCGGTGACGCCTACGGACCATTTTTCCCAATCGCTGACTTTGGTCCAGTCGTTGTCGGTTAAACTTTCCACAAATGTGATCACTTCATCGGCGAATGATTTGATTCGTTCGGATATAGTTTTGGCTCGTTGGCTCATGTTTTTCTCCATTTCCTACGGATTAGGTAAAGGTTTTGACAGTGAACGGGGGATCGCACCACAGAAACATTATGATATAATAAATAATACGTTAAAAATTTATGTCAAACAAGGGAACAGATAAATAATACCGCAAAGGGGCTGTCGTCATTTCCCCCAATCGGGGATACAGATCATCTCGCGTACGTTATAAGCCTTTAATCGTATTCGATGCCAAGATAATTCCACCTTGCAAATCAACAATTCGTTAATGTATATTACTCTTAATTGGTAATAAATCCGTTTAAACAATAATAATAATCAAAAAGAAGACCTTATGTGACAATTAAAGGCTCATACAAGATGCTAAACGATGCCATGGTATGAGTTTTTTTTATTACATTTGAAAGGTTTGCCTAATGCGAAAATATTCCTTTTTACTGATTTTTCTATTTTTTATGCAGTTAATAGCTCCTTTACCAGCAGGATCTATTGATCCTATTAGAGTTGGTGTCACTCAAAATACCCCGTTAACATTCATTGAGGACAACGGGAAAATCAAAGGATTTTTCATAGATATTTTGGAGCATATTGCCAAAAAAGAAGGTTGGGATATCGAATATGTTCCCAGCTCATGGCCAGAAT
This sequence comes from uncultured Desulfobacterales bacterium, assembly GCA_937998305.1. Taxonomy (GTDB): domain Bacteria; phylum Desulfobacterota; class Desulfobacteria; order Desulfobacterales; family UBA11574; genus UBA11574. The sequence continues at coordinate 1,228 of CALLDL010000051.1, forward strand.
GTCTTAGTAATCTTAAAAGTGGAAAGATAGATCTGTTGGGGGGTATAGCATATTCTGAATCAAGAGGGAGAAATTTTGATTATACATTTGAAAGCATCATTACCAACTGGGGTCAAATATATCTTAACAAGAAATCTGAAATTGAATCGATTATTGATCTTAAAGGCAAAAAAGTTGCCGTGCTTCAAAATGATATATTCTTTAATAATTTAAGGAAATTAGTTGATCAATCTGGAATAAAATGCAGGTTTATTGAAGCCTTTGAATATGAAGATGTCTTAGAGCTGGTTGAAATAGGTCGATGTGAAGCGGGGTTGGTTAGCCAGATTTATGGCCTACAACGTGAAAGAGATTATGACATCGTTAAAAGTTCAATCCTTTTAAGTCCCCAGAAACTATATTGGGCTGCTCCAAAAGGAAAAAACCAAGAACTTTTGTATTCGCTGGATAGTTTCCTCAGAGAACTTAAAAATAATCAGCAGTCCATTTACCATCAATCGTTAGCTAATTGGTTCGGTATTGGAGTAAAACCAACGTTGGGAAGATGGTTTAAGTGGATTATAATCAGCTTCGTGGCTCTTCTTTCTCTATTTTTTACTGCTAGTTTAGTATTAAGAGTACAGGTAAAATCGAAAACTAAAGAGCTATTAATCAAAAATGAAGAGTTGAGAGAGAGCGAGGAACGTTTCCGTAACGTATACGATACCGCACCTCTAGCCTTCGTGGTTTGGGATATAAATGCCCGTGTTATCGATTGGAATAAGAAAGCAGAAGCACTGTTTGGATGGGCCCGGGAGGAGGTTATTGATAATAATTTTTTTGATTTTCTTATTCCCGAGAAGGATCGACCACGTGTCAAAGATGTAGTGAACATCCTCCTAAAAGGTGAACTTCAGAGTCATTCTATTAATGATAATTTAACCAAGGACGGGAGAATAATCACCTGTGAGTGGAATAACTCGCCACTCCATGACAATGATGGAAATATAATAGGAGCGATATCCCTTGGGCTTGACATTACCGAGCGTAAGCAAGTGGAGGAAGAAAAATATAAACTTCAAACCCAACTCCAACAAGCTCATAAAATGGAAGCTATTGGCACATTAGCCGGAGGAATAGCACATGATTTCAATAATATTGTCGGAATTATTCTTGGTAATACCGAATTAGCAATAGATGATGTTCCGGAAGGGAATCCGGCACAACTCAATTTAAAAGAGGTTCGAACAGCCAGCCTTAGAGCAAAAGATGTGGTACGCCAGCTCCTTAGTTTCGCACGAAAAACAAAGCTGGAGAAAAAACCTGCAAATATCATTCCCATTATCAAAGAATCACTTAAGTTTCTGCGGTCATCTATTCCCACAAGTATTGAAATTCGCCAGAATATTGCGAAAGATGTTGATACAATTCTGGCAGACCCCACACAAATAAATCAAATTCTTATAAATCTTTGTGCTAATTCCCACCACTCCATGCCTGATGGAGGTGTTATTGTAATCACCCTTAAGAACATAGAACTTGATGAAGATACTTCAGATCAATGCTCTAAGTTAAATCCAGGACGTTATGTAAATCTGGCCGTAAGCGATACAGGACACGGAATTTCTCAAGAAAAAATTGATCGTATCTTTGACCCCTATTTTACGACAAAGGAAGTGGGAAAAGGTACGGGAATGGGTTTGGCCGTAGTTCATGGCATCGTCAAAGGACACAACGGTTTAATTACAGTTGAAAGTGAACTTGGGAAAGGAACGACTTTCAGCATCTTTTTTCCTGTAGTTGAAAGAGAGGTCGTTGTAGAAGCTGAAACTGATGAAAAACTTCCTACTGGAAGTGAAAGAATACTTTTTATTGATGATGAAGAATCGTTAGTGAAGATAGGGCATCAAAGACTGGAATGGCTGGGGTATAAAGTTGAAGCGACTATAAGCCCGATTGAGGCTTTAAAGCTATTTCGTTCCCAACCAGATCAATTCGATTTGGTAATAACCGATCTTACAATGCCTAAAATGACCGGTGACAAGCTGGTTAAAGAAATCCTGAACATACGATCAGACATTCCTATTATTCTCTGCACCGGATTCAGCGAAAAGATAGATGAAAAAAAATCAAAGGCGATAGGCGCTTCTGGATATCTTGAAAAGCCACACAATAAACGTGATTTAGCCAAAATTGTTCGAAAAGTTTTGAAAGGAAAAATATGCTAAAAGTCGATCCGCATCCTGATTATCCTTCAGAGGATGGAAGGTATCTAAGAGGGAATGATTTTTCTCCGGTTGCTGTGGCCATAATTTTGAATTGTGACGGAGACAAAATCCCCCCCGAACTTGAGAGTCTTGTAAGGGCTGGGATAGAAACTGGAGCTGCTCTGTCAGGCACTGTCCAGACCGAAAATATTGGATTTGAGAAAATTGTATGCAACATCGTTGCGAATCCTAACATACGCTATCTAATCGTCGGTGGGCCAGAATCGTGGGGTCATTCGACCGGAGAGGCTTTAAAGGCTTTAATTCAACATGGCGTTGATGACAAAAAACGTATCATTGAGACCGATGCGCCCCATCCTTTTTTGTTCAACCTGTCAATGGAGATGATTGAGCGTTTCCGGAACCAGCTTTCTGTCATTGATCTTCAATTTGAAGGAGATCCGGATCTAATCAGAAAGGCTGTTTGGTCATGTTACCAGGAAAGCCCTATAGAGTTTCGCGGTTACTCATTGTACGATCCAGGGGCATATTCGGAGCCGCCTCTCAGCGGTAAGCTGACATGGCGTATAACCCAGCCATGGGCTGAGGTCCTTGATGATAAAGAGAGTGAAGCGAAAAGAAGGGCACAAGAGCTAATTGAGCGATTAAAGGCTAGATCCAAGAAAGATCGAGAGAAAAAATCGTAGGTAACTTAAGCAGCAGATATCAAGCGGATGGTACCGACCGTTTGCCCGGCGGCACATCCGTAGCGTTGGACGATGCACCAGGAGTAGAGTGGAGGATAGTTAGGCATCGATCTAGTTCAGGGGTGAGGAGGTCTTATTGACATACGAACCGATTGTCCGGGAAGGTGTATTCCTTCGAACACATATAGACGCGAAAAGCGTGGCACACATCTGGTTCTTACACGGTTTTGGCGAGTCAAGCTTAAGCTTTAAGGAGGCATTCTTTAGTGAGCTGGTTGAGTCCTACAGTCTCTTTGTGCCGGATCTGCCAGGTTTTGGCGTCAGCCCTCCTCAGCCCGAGAGGATGTCCATAGAAGGGGCGACCGAGGTTATCCTAACACTGATCAACGGGCTTTCCCGCAACAAAGCTGTTCTGCTGGTTGGCCACTCCCTCGGCTCAGGGATCGCCACTCGGGTCGCACGAAAACTGGGTGAAACGGTGAAAGGTGTCTTCAGCATCGAAGGCAATCTGACTCGTTCAGACGGATATTTCTCATCGCAAGCCGCCGAGTTCCAGCAGGCAGATGCATTCCACCGATATTTTATCGATCTGATTCACAATCGAGCCGCAAACAGTGAGGTATATCAGAGGTACCTGGCCAGCGTGCGGTTCGCTAGTCCCGAGGCAATGATGGCGTGGGGTCGGTCTTCTGCTCACCTTGGCGAATCGGGGAGGCATGGGTTTGATTTCGTTTCATTAAAGTGCCAAAAGACTTACTACTGGAGCATGGAGAGCACGCCGGAGGAGACCCAGGACTTCATTGTAAAATACGACATACCAAATACGCAATACACGGGTGCCGGTCACTGGCCTATGATTGAGACACCGGATGAGTGTTATTCCGAGATAAGTAGATTTTTCGCGAGCGTACTTGCACAAAATATCATTTGAGCAAACGTTGGAGAGGCGCCGAGAGACTTCCGGGGCGTCCTCGACTTTTGCTCATTTGAGGTTCAATAGAATACCTGATGATTGACAAAACAAAGATAATTGACACTGTCCGTGAAAGATTAGAAAAGCTTCCTTTAGGACACTATATAGATCTAAAGACTTATAAGCGCAATAGAACTGTCATCATTGTTAAAATAGATGAAAAGGAGCTATTGGTTATTGAGGACGGTTATTTTAAGGATAGGTTTTTAATAAAGCCTGACAAGCTGAAAAAGTTGCTCAAAACCCTTTTAAAGAGGGAATTCCCCAGAAGCAAAAAAATCAGGCTCTATGTTATGGGAAAATTCGTGGATGAAGAAGCTTTGAACACAATACGAAAAATTCTTTAGGATGATTTGACAATTATCAAAAACAGGATTTACTTGACATAACACCAGAAAAATTTGATATCTGTGCATTAATGATAGGGTCATTCAGGAAATATCCTGCTGAAATCCACCTGAGGCTTGTACTTTGTGATCATAAATAAATTAACTCGGAATGGATGGGCATCGTGAAGACAAATAGAAATATTTTAATAATCATCTTTGTCTTGTCAGCTTTGCTTATGTCAGGCTGTGCCACAAGCCATAAACGCACCCCCTTGCCGGAAGCCTACGGAGACATTGCCCAGATACCCTACATCCCCAATGCTCGATTCTGGGGAGATACACTGCCGACCGGACTTCAGGAAAAATTTTCCGAGATCAAAGAACAGATCCGAGAAAAAGAACCTGAAGCGAAATACCAGCCGATAGATTACCTGGCAATTTCCGGTGGTGGTGCTAACGGTGTTTTCGGTGCCGGTCTGCTGGTTGGTTGGACAGCGGCCGGCAACCGACCGGACTTCAGGATTGTCACCGGCATTAGTACTGGTGCGCTCATTGCACCGTTTGCCTTTCTTGGCCCGAAATATGATGCGAAACTAAAGAAACTTTACACCACCACATCCACAAAAGACATCCTGGAGAAGCGCTCACTGTTATCGATCCTAACGGCCGATTCCGCAGCCGACACAACACCACTGCGGGAAATGCTTAGAAATGAAATTGACGTGAAAGTTCTGGAAGATATTGTTGCCGAACATGATAAAGGTCGGCGTTTGTTCATCGGCACAACCAACTTGGATGCCAAGCGTCCGGTTATCTGGAACATAGGGATCATAGCTAAAAGTGGGGTTCCCAATGCTCTGGAGTTGGTTCGTGACATCCTGGTGGCTTCAGCCTCCATACCCGGTGCATTCACACCAATATACATCGAGGTGGAAGCCGACGGGCACCGCTACGACGAAATCCACGTAGACGGAGGGACGTCATCTCAGGTCTTCCTGTACCCCGCTTCACTGGATATGCGATGGGTAAGGAGACAAATCGGATTGAAAGGTAAATCTCGGATATATGTCATTCGGAACTCTCGTATCGAACCGGATTGGAAAACCGTTAAGCCCAAGATAGTACCCATATTGGGCAGTACCATCTCCACTTTAATACGAACACAGGGAATCGGTGATCTCTACCGGATTTACTTGGGTGCCCAGCGGGACGGCATGGATTACAACGTAGCTTTTATTCCTTCTGATTTCGAGGAAAAGCCGAAAGAAGAATTCGATCCTGAGTACATGGGAAAATTGTTCGATTTGGGCTACCAAATGGCCAAAGACGGTTACCCATGGGAAAAAGCACCCCCCGGATACGAACCACCGTAATAACAGCGTAAATTGTCGTTTCAAGTCCGCACCTTTCTTTTTTTGCGCTTCCACAATATGTAGGTTATGCCGATAAGGCGAAATGGTTGTGAGGGATCCTATTGATCGAAGTTCGATATAATTTTTTAGAACATTCTGTTTTCGTATATCAGAAGGCGAAACTTTCTGCGTGAGATTTCCGGGACATCCTATATTTCAAAGTTCGAGTTCCTTTTTCAGCTCTTCCCAAGGGATCGGTTCACTGGGTTCATTTTTAGCTTTCCACGCATCTTCTATATCAATTCAATCCCTAAGCCACTCAAACAGCACCCGTTTTAAAAAAGATCATCCTAATATAGCAAATTGAAAAAGGTGAATTGGGTACACTAAAAATAACATCGCAGAAATCGAAAGAATGTTAAAGGCGCTGATAAAGTCTTTAGAAAATAAACCCTTGAATCCATGCCTGAGGCAGGCAAGCCTTGGATCCTCTTCTCCAACTAAATTGGAGAAGAACCTGTTTTCTTTGTTTTGCCAATAATTTATAAATCAAAATCTTGTGAATCTCAGGGGTAACGGTGTTTCATAAAGAAAACCATTAAACAATTGAGTGGGTAATTTAATGACATCTGAATTTGACGGTATTATATTTTTCTGGTATTTATTATAATAATCTGGATTAAGTGGTTCAAGGTTCAGGGTTTAAAAGCGCCAACAGTTAATATTAGGAATTAGGAAATTTAAAATTGGGCGGGAGAAGTTCACGCTTTTAAGTTGCAACTGAATGTCTTTTACAACCTTGAACGCTGAACGGGGAACCCGGAACCGCTCTGTTTACCGATAAATTTCATAAGGCAACCATTTCACACAATCCGTAAATGAAAGCACACCTTAAAGGAGGGCAGAATGGCTGTTAAAGTTTTCATCAAACGAATTGTTCCGGAAGATAAAGCCAAAGAGATCATACCCCTTTTTAGGGAAATCAGATCCCTGGCCACCAATCATTTAGGTTATATTTCCGGTGAAACCTTAAGAAGCATGGACCGACCCGATCAGTTTCTGGTGATCAGCACGTGGCATTCTTCCGAAGACTGGAAAAAATGGATGGCCAGCGAGGATCGAAAAAAAAATCAAGACAAGATCGATGCTTTGCTGGGAGGAGAAACCGAATACGAAATGTTTCACTACGGATTTTCAGAGTAGACGGTTGTTGAAATCTTCTTTCGGAAAAATCTTGCCCGGGTTGAGAATCATATTTGGATCAAAAATCTTTTTAATTTCGATCTGGAGTCGGATGTTTTCCGCTGAAAGCTCCATGGATAAATACCGTTTTTTTGCTTGGCCGATGCCGTGTTCTCCGGAAATTGTACCGCCCATCTGAATCACCCGGGCCAGTATGGCCTTCACGCCCATTTCCACCCGATTCATGTTGTCCCGAGTTTGCGCCGTGATGTTAAGATGGATATTACCGTCACCTGCATGTCCGAAGGCGTAGATGTCGAAACCGTATTCGGCTTCCAACTTTGGAAGTTCGGCCACAAGGGCCGGGATTTTCCCTATGGGAACCACCACGTCTTCGGGAATGTAGAGGGCGTAATTGTCGTGAATTCTCAAAGAAACCTGCCGCCGGACATTCCAGATATCTTCGCGTTCCTTTTCATTAAAAGCGGGAAGAAGATGCGTTGCGCCAACCTCCTTTAAAATTTTTCCGATGGTTTTAATGTTGCGTTTTGTCTGGTCAGGGTCACCGTCAACCTCGATAATCAACAGCGTGGATTTTTCGCCGGGAATATGAAACGGCAAAATATCTTTCACCAGCAAGAGGCATTTGGCGTCCAAAAACTCAATGGCCGACGGCAGATGTCCTCTGTTCAGAATTTGAGTTACGGCCTGCATGGCCGACGGCAGGTCTGAAAAGACGGCGGTCATGGCGCTGACGGCAGCCGGGCAGGGGATCAGTTTTAAAATCAAGCCGGTGATGATTCCAAGTGTTCCTTCAGAACCGACGAGAAGTTGGGTGAGATCGTACCCGACCACACCTTTACGGGTCCGGGTTCCGGTGTTTATCATCCGTCCGGAGGGAAGCACCGCTTCAAGGCCGAGGATGTAATCCTTTGTGGTTCCGTACTTGACACATGATGGGCCGCCGGCATTTGTGGCCGCGTTGCCGCCGATGGTGCTTTGATCCATCCCGGCCGGATCCGGCGGGAAAAATAGTTTTTTTTGTTGGGCCGCATCCCGTAAATCTTTAGTAATGGCTCCGGGTTGAACTTGTGCAATAAGGTTTTGCGTATCTACGGAAATAATACGGTTCAACTTTTCCAGCGACAGTACCACTCCGCCCAATACCGGCAGGCAGCCACCGGCCAATCCCGATCCGCCACCTCTAGGGATTACCGGAAACTTGTATTCATTGGCCAGTCTCATGAGTCTTTGAATCTGTGTTGTTTCCTGAACCCGGATGACCAGTTCAGGAGGATAACTCAGACCGGAAGCATCCTGGGAATATGGTTCAATTTCATCTGGTTCTGAAACAATGCATTCATCTCCTAACGCATGGGAGATGCGTCTTCGGATGTCGTCGGTTATGGGGGAATATTCAATCATATTTGGAATTATAAGTGCTCTAATTCATAAATACGTGACCGTATTTACGAATACATGTACTAAGCTTTTCCGAATCCAGGAATCTTGAGCCTTACTTCAAGCTTTTGCAGAACAAACGAGGCCATGGTCACCAGAACCAGATAATAAAACCCGATGACCATAAAAACCTCTGTATACCTGAAGGTTCGGGTGGCAATCATCTTGCCTTCGCCGGTCAACTCGATACAGGTAATGATATAGGCCAGAGATGAATATTTGATCAAATATATGATCTCGTTGCCGCAGCCGGGCAAGGCCCGTCGAACCGCCTGTGGAACAATGATACTGCACATGGTTTTAAAGGTGGAAAATCCCATGGATTGTGCTGCCAAAAATTGTCCTTTTTTGATGGACAAAAGGCTGCCGCGAATATATTCGGAATGGTAGGCGCCGCTGCACAAAATAAAGCCGACGACGGCTGCGGTATAAGCGTCTAAATAAATGCCAAGGTTGGGGAGCCCGAAATAGAGCAAAAAGAGTTGAACCACCAGGGGTGTTCCCCGGAAAAGGGTGGCATATCCGTTGGCTGCCTTTCGAACGGCAGAGTGGCCGAATGTTCGCAGTGTTCCGATGACAATTCCGAGCATCAGACCGATCAGTCCCGACGGGATGATGAGCTTTATGGACATGACCAATCCCCGGTTCAGGGCCGGGATCAACTGGTCTGTAAAAAAGATGGTGTCCATTTATACACCCTCTTCATGGAGTTCATTGAGCCGGCTGCAGAAGTCCCAGGATCGGGAACATGCGTCCGGAGAAAGGAGATCTTTGGGTGATCCCTGTTCAATAATACGGCCGTTTTCCATGAAAAGCACTTCATCGGCCAAAGACCGGGTAAAACCGATCTGATGGGTGGCCAGAATCATGGTCATACCCCCTTGGGCCAGATCCCGGATAACGGACAACACTTCGCCGATCAGTTCCGGGTCAAGGGCAGAGGTGGGTTCGTCCAGAAGCATGATTTTGGGTTCCATGGCAAGGGCTCTGGCAATGGAAACCCGCTGCTTCTGACCACCGGACAGCTCAGCCGGATACAGAGTGATTTTATCCCCCAGCCCCACCCGTTCAAGTTCGGCAACAGCGTGATCCCGGGCCGCCTGCCGGCTCATCTTTTTGACTTTGCGAAGTGCAATGGCGACATTTTCCAGTGCATTCAAATGATCGAAAAGGTTGAAGTCCTGAAAGATCATGCCGACCTGCTGCCGAAATGCATAAAGATCACGTTTTTTGCGGTTTTGGATTTCAGTCTCTTCCAGCCACACACGCCCTTTATCCGGAGGAATAAGGAAATTGATGCATTGCAAAAGGGTGCTTTTGCCGGCGCCCGACGGTCCAATGAGCACTTTTAACTCCCCCTTGTTAAGACTCAAAGATACGGATTTGAGGATTTCCTTTCCCCCGAGAATCTTACAGATATTTTCGACACGCAGAATCGGTTTTTTGGGTTTTGTCATTCTTCACCTTTACTGAGAATAGCCGGGTATACGTACCTTTGCTTCCAGTTTCAATAACGCCCGAACCCCTATCCAGGTCAGAAGAAAATAAAGGCATCCTGCCGTTATGTAAAGGGGCAGGTGGTGATACGTCCTTGAGGCAACAAAATGGCTTCGTGCCATGATTTCAGAAGTTCCGAGAACAAATGCAAGCGCAGAATCCTTGAGGATAATGGAGTACTCGTTAGACCAGCCGGGTATGGAAAACCTCAAGGCCTGGGGCAAAATAATGCTGATAATGGCTTTGATGTCGCTCATTCCCAATGCCCTGGCAGCTTGAAGCTGTCCTTTGGGCAACGAGAGAATTGCGCCTCTGAAAATTTGAGACTGATACGCTGCCGTTGTCATGCCCAGAACAAGGATGGATGCAGTAAAGGCGCTCAGATTCAGTCCGACAATGGCGAACAATCCAAAGTAAAAAAGAAACAGCAGCACCAGAACCGGTACTCCCCTGAAAAACCAAACGTAAAGACCCACGAACCACCGGACGGCGCGATTGCCGTAAACCTGCCCAACGGCCATGTGAACCCCCATAACCAGACCGAGCCCCATGGCGCCGATAACGATGCCTGAGGTGGCTATAGCACCTTTCAACAGGTAGGGGAGTGCTTCGAAAATGGCGGTAAGTGCATCAAGCATTGTTGGTAGAGGCCTTCAATAAAAGGAAGGCGCAGGTTAACCTGACGCCTTCCCAATATGTCCATCGTTTTTAAGAAAATTCAAGGCCCGGCTATTTCCTGAGGTGTTTCTTAATCAGTTCATTCCAATAAGGATCCGCCATGAGCATTTTGAGTCCTTTATTGAGCGTATCCAGCAGTTCGGTATCCTGCTTGCGAACCGCATAACCGAATTCTTCTGCATGCATGCCAAAGGTGCCGAGGATCTTGACGGGTTTTTTGCCTGCTGCGTCCATTGCCGGTGCATCGTCCATTGCAGCAGCGGCAATACGGCCGTTGACCACGTCTTCAACGGCCAGAGGTGCGGAGTCATAGTAAACCAGTTCAAAATCCCACCCCTCTTTGGCGGCAGTATCTTTAAGCCATTCCGCTTCGCTGGTTCCGCGCTGAACTCCTAGACGCTTTTTGCCTTTTAACACCTGGTCCACCGTCAGTTTGGAATCCTTTTTTGTCACAAAGACCTGCTTGATTGTCCAGTACGGAATACTAAAGTTGACCACTTTCTGTCGATCGGGCGTGATGCTCATGCCCGAAGCGATAAAGTCGATCTTTTTTGCCACCAGATTGGGAATGATCCCATCCCAGTCCAAGGGCTGGTGTTTGACCGTAAACCCCATTTTTTTTGCGATCCAGTTCACCGAATCAATATCAAAGCCACCAGGTTTTCCTGCTTTGTCCACATAAGCAAAGGGTGGAAAGTTGGCATCGATACCGTTGATAAATTCCTTGGCGAAAACATTACCGCTTGAAATCAAAAAAAGTGCCAGAACAATTGCCATGAACCACGAAAATTTTTTCATCATGCTCCCAACCTCCTAATTTATTTTGTTAAAATTGAAAACCGAATAGGCTTTATCCTTGCTTAATACAAAACACCATCACCGGTCAAACGGAAAAATACCGCTTCATCGGGATAAACAGGCCTACTTTATCGATCAAGATTACAATTCCGCTCGATAACAGTTAGGCCGCCTGGTGTCAAGATGTATCCATCCATGAATGTATTACGGCTTCGAGTTCTTTTATCGGAATTTGGTCCACAAAGGCATTTCCGATCTCATCGAGCAATACAAAATATATACGGTCTCCTTTTCGTTTTTTATCCTTTTTAAGGGCGTCGAGTATTAATTTCCCTTCAGCTTGAATTCTGACAGGAAGTCCGATCTTTTGAAGCAGTGTTTCAATTCTTTGGGCGTCTTTGGCCGAAAGATGGCCTCTTTTTACGGAGAGCTGTGATGCTACGACCATACCGGCGCTGACGGCTTCACCGTGAGGAACGCCGATTGTTTTTTCAAAAGCATGTCCGAAGGTGTGTCCAAAATTCAGCTTGCGGCGTTCTCCTTTTTCCAATTCATCCTGGTTTACAATGGCGGATTTAATGATGATGGAATCATAAACCAGTTTTCCGATGACGTCGATGTCGAGGGCCAAAGCTTTCTGAGAATGTTTTTCGAGATACTCAAAAAGGCTCGCATCTTCGATGGCGCCATGCTTGACGATCTCCGCCATGCCGTTCAAGATTTCTTTCTTTGGCAGCGTGTTCAAAAGATTAAGATCACAGATCACAAATTCGGGCTGGTTGAAAACCCCTATCATATTTTTATAGTCTTTGAAATTGACGCCGTTTTTGCCGCCAACACTGGCATCAACCTGTGAAAGGAGGGTTGAAGAGACAAAGCCGAACCTTACGCCCCGCAAATAGGTTGAAGCAACAAAACCTGCAATATCGCAAACAATGCCGCCGCCGATGCCGACAATGAATGTCGAGCGGTCAGCCCCGACGGCCACCAGTTTTTCATAGATATCCCGGACCGTATCGAGGTTTTTTATTTTTTCGCCAATGTCAATGGTAATAACCGGATACGGCGGGAAGTCATTCTCATAAAGTTGCTTTACATTTTTGTCTGTGATGAACACTACATTTTTCGATGGAATGTAATTCCCTAAATTCCGGAGGGTCTCTCCCACGTGTATGAAGGAATCACCGGTGCTGCCGTGAATTTCGAAGGTTTTCATTTAAGGCTCCTGTGTTGTCGAAAGTTAAGCGTTCACGTAGTGTGCTCCCCCGCTTCACTCTGGTGTCTACGTTTCTGGTCATTTTAATGACTTAACAGCGGTGGCATTCCTGCCCCCTTTTGCGTTCTCCCGCGAAAAGCATGCGGGAGCCGCGGTCTCCCCCACTGCTAAACCATTGAAATGACGAAGCCACTCCGCCAACCCGCCTGCCATACAAGACACGAGCGGACAGGTATCGCTGCACGGGGAAACACACCCCGTGAACAATAACGTCGATAGTATGCCCTTTATTATCAAAATGCATGAAAAGGGCAATAACAAATCGAGGTCACTATTTTATGTGAATGGTTTTTAATTAGTGTCCATCCATAAATCTATATTGGGCACAAATTAAGTTTCCAATCCAGAATTAGCAATTTTTCGCAAGGTCAAGCCTCCGGCCCCGCTTCCAGCCCGTAGGCTCTCCCCTCCGGCCTGGAAGTCCTACGGGCTGGGACCAGACACGAAAAAACCGGAGTGAAACAGGAGAGTACACCTCGTGAACACGTACAAAAAAACAGTTCTTGACAGATATAAAATAATACAGTAGAAAATATAAAATTATTTAATGAGGAAGTTGGTTGATGAACAAACGTTGTGTTTTTAGATTAAGTAATGCCTTTGGGCGCTTCTTTTTTATCTTTAGAAGCGTCCATCCGGACCGTTAACGCTTTAGGTTAAACACCCCGGATGGACCTGCACCGGTCTGTCCGGGGTTTATTTTTTTAAAAAGCCCCGGGAATTGATTCTCGGGGCTTTTTTTATGAATTCGCTAAAAGGAGGAATACCATGATTCTCGTGTTGGAAAAGGAGATCACCCAAGACCAGAAGAAAAATATCCGAAGTATACTGTTCAGTGAAGGGTATATTGTTCGTGAAATGTCTGAGGCCGGACAGAACATCATCGGTGCTGTCGGAAAAGGAGATAAAAAGCTCAGTTTTTTTGAAGCGCTTCCCGGTGTCGCCAAGGTGGTATCGATTTCGACATCTTTCAAACTGGTCAGCCGGCAACTGCATACCGAAGACACCCAGGTCCAGGTGGGTGATGTGGTTGTGGGTGGAGAGCGTATCACCATTGTCGCCGGACCGTGCGCTATCGAGAGCAAGGACCAGGCCATGACCATTGCCAGGGAGGTCAAAAGATACGGAGCCGTTCTGTTTCGCGGCGGGGCTTTTAAGCCCAGAACTTCTCCATATTCGTTTCAGGGTCTTGAGGAAGAGGGGCTTAAAATTCTATCCGAAGTCCGGGAGGTTACAGGTCTTGGTGTTGTGACGGAAATTACCTCGCCGGCCCAGGCGGACATGATGATGAAGTATGTCGATGTCGTCCAAGTTGGGGCACGGAACATGCAGAACTTCGAACTGTTAAAATGTGTCGGCCGCATCGGAAAGCCGGTGGTTCTTAAAAGGGGACTGTCTTCTACCATTGAAGAGTGGCTGATGTCGGCGGAGTATATTCTTTCAGAAGGCAACGACAACGTCATCCTGTGTGAACGGGGAATACGGACCTTTGAACCTTATACACGTAACACCCTCGATCTTTCTGCCATTCCCGTGCTCAAGACACTCACCCATCTGCCCGTGATCATCGATCCCAGTCATGCAACCGGCATACGGGAGAAAGTCAGCCCCATGGCACGGGCCGCCATCGCCGCCGGTGCAGACGGATTGATGATAGAAGTGCATCACGATCCGGACCATGCCCTTTCCGACGGGGCCCAGAGCCTTTATCCAAAACAGTTCGGCCAACTGACACGCGACCTTTATGTGATTGCACCGGTTGTTGGAAAACAGATCGATTTTGACTATCTGGATAAAGCCAAAGCCGTCGACTATTTAAGTCGAACCAACGGTGCGGGAATTCAAAGGGCTGCCTTTTTAGGAGAAATGGGAACATTCAGTCATAAGGCCTGTACGCAGTATTTTGGGACTCAGGTGGCCGGTGTACCTGCACCGTCATTTAAGGCGATTTTTGAGGCGGTAAAAACCGGGGAGGTCGATTTTGGTGTGGTACCGGTGGAGAATTCCCTCTCTGGGAGCATTCATGAGAACTTCGATTTTTTGCTGGAATACGATTTGAAAATTATCGGCGAAATTAAGCTTCGCATCGTCCACCATCTGATTGGCAATCCCGGTGCCAAGCTCGATGGCATCAAGCGGGTCCTTTCACCCCCTTTGATTTTTCAACAGTGCCGCCAGTTTCTCGATCAGCATCCTGACTGGGAACTGGTGCCGGCGAAGGACACCGCCGGTGCGGTAAAAGAAATCAATACAACCAAGAAACCGGGCGATGTCGCTATTGCAAGCAAAGAGGCTGCGGATATTCACGGGATGGCGGTCATTGAGGAAGGTATTGAGACCAACCCTCGAAACTTCACACGGTTTGTCATTATCGGGGCCCATCCATTGGATAAAGGACCCCGTCGTAAATCGTCTTTCATCTTTTCTACCGGGAATCAGCCGGGTGCACTTTACGAGGTTTTGAAAATATTTGCCGAAAACAGCATCAACATGGTGAAACTGGAGTCGCGGCCCATTCATGGAAAACCCTGGGAGTACATGTTTTATGTCGATATCGAGACGGATTCCGAGTCGGAAACCTTTAGACCGTTACTCGATCTGTTGAACGAAAAGACCGACTATTTTAAGATTTTGGGAAGTTATTAAAACAGGATCATCTCCCGAGTTGTGGTTAATTAGGGTAAAATAAGTGGATCATCTCCGATTGAGTGGGTGTGCCCCCAAAGGGTACCCCGGTTAAATTCGCCCTGCTCCTTTTCTTTGAAAAATTTAACTGGGCCCCGATATCGGGATCTACGTTTCACTCCGACAGACAAAAATTCAAGGGTTCGAGTGAAATGCTAAAGAATCACAAATAGTTGAAAGTCTGGCAAAAGTCATACGAACTGTGTTTAGAGATATATAGAATAACAGCAAAATTCCCAATCGAAAGAATGATAAAGGCGCTGATAACGTCCCTATAAAACAAATCCTTGGACCCTCTTCTCCAACTAAATTAGAGAAGAACCTTGAAACCCTGATTGACGGTAAACGAAACGGGGAATATAATTTCTAAATCCGATGTTGACAATTTAAGGACCGATGGTTAAAATTTCTTTTAAACTCTTTGATAGTTGACTTTTTTCATTAATCATCGACGAAAGGAGATAGGCATGTTACGAAAAGCGACATATAGATTGCGCGTTACCCGGAGGGAATCCCTTCATGTTCATGATGAGTTCGACCACCAGCTCATGCTTGTTGAATTGGAAGGCACACCGCTTCACTATGAAGTTGGTGTTGCCGGAGAATTTGTTTCCCGCCGCAGTGTCAGCTTCCATGACCGCCTAAGAGGCAGCGGCCATATGGAAGGGTATGCGGTCACCAACTTCCAGTATGGCTCGGTCTACAGCAAATTTGAAGGTCATCGTGACGGGGAAAGCAAAGTCACCAACGGTTCGTGGGAGACCTATAGGGGAACAGGCAAGCTGGACAACATCAAAGGAAAAGGCACGTTTAAAGTGACCTCAGGGGATTTGCCCGGCGAATTCGTTCTCGACATGGAAGGAAATTATGAGCTCTGATTGAAACAGAGCCCGTTGTCAATTTTGAAAATCTATAAAGAAGCCGGACTAATCTCCGGCTTTTTTTATGGCCATGTGCTCTTGTGCAAGCTCAATATAGTGTTCGGCGGTTTGTTTGCGTTTTTCGACGGTTGTTTTCGAAAGCTCCTTTTTTAATTCAGCAGGGATGCCGGCTACAAGATGATAGGGTTCGACCACCTGTCCGTGTTTCACCACCGAGCCGGCAGCCACAACAGCGCCGGTTTTGATCCATGCGCCGCTGAGAACAACTGCATTAATGCCGATAAGACAGTTGTCTTCCACAATACAACCGTGAACAACCGCATTATGACCCACCGTGACACGGTTTCCGATAACTGCGGGTTTATGATGATCTGTATGTATGGTGCAGTTGTCCTGGATATTGGTGCTTTCGCCGATGGTTATCGGGGCCAAATCTCCTCTTAACACCGTGCCATACCAGATGCTGGAGTTGTCTTTTATGTTAACATCTCCAATGACCAGGGCTGTCGGTGCGATAAAGACGTTTTTTCCGATGATCGGTTTACGGCCCTTAAAGTTGAGTATCATAATGTTATCCCCTAACCCGGACAAGCCCCGCAAGCGGAACAAGCCGGTTGAAGCGAAGCGGAAATCCCGATTTATCAGGGAAACAAAAAGATATTTATCACGAAATCACGAAAAGGATTATTTGATTTCGTGTTTTCGTGATCAGTTCTTAATTTTTTGCCATAAAAAACAAAAAAATCACATTTAAGAAACTAAATCGATTCACACTTTGAAACTTTCGGATATTCCCGCATACTTTTTTCGCAGCTTCGGCTTTTCTATTTTACCGGTGGGATTGCGCGGAACATCGCCGAAAATGATCCTTCGGGGTCTTTTGTATCTGGGAAGCGTCCGGCAAAACGCTTCGATTTCTTCTTCGGTGAATTCCTCACCGGCCTTAACCTGGATAACGGCGGTGGCGATTTCCCCCAACCGTAGACTGGGAAGGCCAATCACCGCAACATCGTGAATTTTAGGATGTGCCTGTAGAAAATCCTCAATTTCAACGGGATATATGTTTTCCCCGCCGGTGATGATAACATCTTTTTTCCGGTCAACCAGCCAGATAAATCCATCTTCATCCTGCCGGGCGACATCTCCTGTTAACAGCCATCCATCGACCAGCGTTTCTTGTGTGGCTTCAGGGTTTTTATAATATTCTTTCATGACACCGGGTCCTTTGACGATCAACTCACCGGGTTGTCCCTTGGTAACAGGATTCAGCCGGTCGTCTACAATCTCGATTTCCCAGTCAAAGCCGGGCAGCCCTATGGCGCCTACCTTGTGCATGTTTTCCATTCCCAGATGGACGCATCCCGGGCCGGTGCTTTCGGTCAGACCATAGTTGGTATCGTACTGATGATGGGGAAAGACTCTTTTCCATTCCTTAATTAGGGTGGGGGGTACGGGCTGGGCTCCGATATGCATCAGTCGCCACTGATCCAGGGTGTAGTCTTTGAGCTTCATTTCTCCGCTCTGGATCGCAAAGAGGATATCAAGCGCCCAGGGAACCAGCAGCCAGACCACCGTCACTTTTTCCTCGGAAATGGCTTCCATGATCCATTTGGGTTTGATTCCCTTGAGGATGACACTCCGGGCCCCGACTATGAAATTTCCGAACCAGTGCATTTTTGCGCCGGTGTGATACAACGGTGGGATACATAGGAAGTTATCTTCATGGGTTTGGTTATGGTGCAGATTTTCCAAGAAACAGGAAAATTCAAGATTTCTATGGGTCAAAAGGGTTGCCTTGGGCGTACCCGTGGTACCGGAAGTAAAGTACAGCGCTGCTTCATCTGTGATCTTGATTTCAACTTTAGGATCGATGGGGGGGGCGGCTTCGAGCATGTCCTGATAGGGTACTGCATAGGAAGGGGTTAGTTCCTTCGGGCCGACAAAGATATACGTTTCTACGAAGCCGTCCAGATCTTCTTTAACTGCGTTAATGCGCTCAATAAATTCTTCACCAAAGATGAAGGCCTTGGCTTCGGCGATTTGGGCACAATGTCGGATGGTCTTTGCCACAAAACGAAAGTTGAGAGGAACGGCCCAGGCGCCGGTGCGAAGGATTCCGAAATAGATGGGCAACCACTCGATACAATTGGTCATCAAATGGACGACCCGGTCTCCTTTTTTGATTCCCCGGGCAATAAGACTCTGGGCCATCTGATTGGCCTGGTCGTCGAATGCTTTCCAGGTAATTTCCTGACGCCGGTTTTTTTCCGGTTCTCTTTCGATAAGCGCTGTTTCAGACCCATACATACGAGCATTCCGAGCCAATATCTCTGTAATCAGCATATATATTCCTTTCAATTTTTCTCCAAGTGGATATCAAACCTGTATTCTTTGGTCAAGATTCTAGTTAGTGTGAGGGGTCGGGGAGTTTTTCTAAATAGTCGCTCCCTGGATAATCTTTTTTTAAACCGCGTGAACTCGTGGCAAGGGTTCGTAAAGAAAGAACAGGAATTAATCTTTTAAAAATCAATAGGTTGTCATACAATCCTTAATTTCTTTTAAAGATGCAATTTCGGCATTCGCATGCCCCTCCGGGCCGGAGGCTTGATCTTGAACAAAAATCCTCATTTATGGATTGACATTATTTTACTATAAACTTAAATGTTGCCCCCATTATTTTCAGCATGTTCAATGAAACGTAGCAGGCTGGGAAAATTAATTGATGTAATATCATATAGATGGAATGATTAAAGAGGAAAAAGCAGAGTGCGCTTCAACAAGGCATGATTGTTGCATGTATCTGTTACCGTTAAATCTTTTTTATTAAAAAGGTCATAAAATGGATATCTATGTTGCCAGACAGCCCATATTCGATACAAAGAAATGCATATTTGGATACGAACTTCTTTTCAGGGCAGATATGGCCAACTTTTTTCCTGAAATCGACGGAGATTCTGCGACTTCCAAGCTGCTTTCCAACAGTTTTTTTAACATTGGCATTGAAAAAATTGCCGGGTCCAATCTGGCATTCATCAATTTTACCCAGGAACTCTTACTCAAACAGCTTCCCATGATGTTTTCCCAGGACAGGCTTGTGGTGGAAATTTTGGAAGATGTACAACCAGAAAGAGACGTTATTGAGGCCTGCCAGGAGATTGCCCTTAATGGATATATCATTGTGATGGATGATTTCTTTTACAAACCGAGTTTGGAGCCGTTAATTGAAATTGCAGACATTATAAAAATTGACATCAGAGAAACGCCTTTGGAGGAGGTCGGGGACCTTGTCAAAAAAATGACGGAAAGAGGTGTCGATCTTTTGGCTGAAAAAGTAGAAACCCACGATGAATTCAACAGAGCCCTTGAAATGGGATTTCGTTACTTTCAAGGTTTCTTTTTCAGCAAACCGGAAGTTTTGAAAGGAAAGGAAATTTCTACGCCCCAGATGCAGCTTTTGGAAATAATGGCTGAGGTCAACAAAGAGGATTTTGAATTTAACAGGCTGGAAAAGATGATCGTCCGTGATGCGTCCATATCCTATAAGCTTATGCGTTTGATCAATTCAGCGTACTTTAAGAGAGCGAAAGAAATCTCTTCCGTTCGGCAAGCTATTGTCATGATCGGCGAGGTTGGAATCAGACGCTTTTTATCCCTGATTTCCATGGCGGGTTTGGCCGCTAATAAACCGGATGAATTGATAAGGGTTTCACTTGTCAGGGCTAAATTCTGTGAACTTCTTGGAGATCATCCCGGCAGCAGTGCTGAAACATCTGAATTGTTCACATTGGGCCTATTTTCTCTGATAGACGCTATTATGGATGATTCCATGGAAAATCTTATGTCACAGATTCCAATATCCGGTAATATAAAAGAAGTTCTCATATCCAGAACCGGCGACTTAAGCGGCTATCTGAGGCTGGTAGAATCCTATGAAAAGGGCAACTGGGGAGAGATCGATGAAGCTACAAATATTATGGGTATAGATCATGACGACCTTCCTCGCCAATATATGGAATCTTTGGGTTGGGCCGATAGTCTTAACGTCCTCCAATAAATACTGTCCATCCATAATCTGTTTTATAGTTCGTTTCATTCATTAACATTGTGGGTGTCTTTGTCAGTTCTTGACACAAAACCATTCCCATTATACTAATACCTGAATCTTGCATGAAAATTGATGAGAATTTTTCGGTTACTTGATTGAAGAGGGTTTAAGAACAATCATATCATCGTTCATTTTATCCGAGTGGTATACTCGCCTGCCTCTGCGAGGCACGAGCGGGCAGGTCGGATGATGATCTTTTTTCTCATCAATTTTCACCCAAAGGGCGAGCCGGAGGCTTTCATATGCCGCGTTATTAAGGGCTCGCAATAGTTCAACTATGGCTTCACCCTTAAATGCCTTGCATATGAAAGCCTCCGACTCGTTCAAAATTCAGGTAATGCTTCATTCTTGAAAAATTAAATTCATCCCGCTTAAATGCACATTTGGAGGACCGCATAAAGTGATACCCTTTAATTGGTGCTCACCTCGATACTTGCCGGACTTTTTTCCGTTAAAAAATAAATTTATGAAAAGCTACAGTTTTAGAAAAGGAAGAATTAGGGGCTTCGCCCAATTGGAATTATGGTTAATATCGAAAAGTGTGAAAAGGAATTTGAGCTGTAGCTTGCGGGAATGATAAAACGTGGTTGAAAGAGACAATATCGATATGGGAAAGTTGAGAATATTCGCATCAGGTCATTCACAGCACACCCGGACCCAGGCTCGGGGCAAGTTGTTTGCGGAAATGATGACCCAGGTTCTGAATCATGATGGATACCGTGTCGACCACATCCTGCACTCAGATCCCGCTCAAATGGAAATTGACGTCCAAGGGAGACACAGGGAAACAGGTTTTCCGTTTTATGCCGCCTGCAGGTTTTCTGAAACACCCATGCCGGAACGGGACCTTCAGGCTTCTTTCGGCAGATATATGATTAAATGGCACAAGGATAGACGGTGTCACGGTCTCTTTGTCGTCTTGCCCGGTTTTGACGGTTCGGCCATAAAATTTTATCGAGAGCACATAAAAAATAATACCCATGTCACAACCTTTCTATGCGATGAAGACGATGCTCTGAAAGCGATTTCAGAAATGCCGGGGCATGTGAGTCCGGACCAGATTGCCGGTCGAATACCTCCGGATATAGGGAAACCCGATGAGGGCATTCTGCTTTATACGGAAAAAGGCATGTTTTGGACCTTTCCCATAATTTCACACGGGGGAAAAACACCGGATAAAATCGCACTATTTGATGGCAAAGGTGAATTGATATCTGATCGATCCATTATCGGCTATCTGACAAAACTGGATCCCGCAATAGCAAATTTCGACAATATTTTTACGGACAAGACAGGTCCGCTCCAGCCCGGCCTGTTCCAGGATGCAGATCCAATTGTAGGAGTGAATGGAAGTTCATCCTGTTTTGAGTACCAATTCCCCGCATCCCCCCGATACTTTGTGGGCAGAAAATCCCTTTTACGCACTCTTGATTCGTTTTCCGGTCAAGTCATCCATAACCAGACCACACATCGCGGTATTGTATTCGAGGGGCCCACTGGCTGGGGAAAAAGTTCAATGGTGCTGGCGAGCGTGGCACATTTGAAAAAGATGGGGCACTTTGCCGCTGCCGTAGATTGCCGAACAGCGTCATCATCAACGTTCATTCCGCGTGTCATAGAATATATTATTGGAAAATTCGGGGATCTTGATGGACGGATTGTCGAAACAGATCAAAAGAAGAAAATATCAGGATTGGGCAGCGCTGTACGAGTGATTCTCGACACCGGTCAAATTCTTGAATCCCAAAACAAACTGCTGTTCATCTTTTTCGACCAGTTTGAAGATATTCTCTTTATACCAGATATGCTGAATCAGATTAAAAAACTTTTTCTGAAAATCGTCGAAAAACAAACAAATATTATTCTGGGCTTCACGTGGGACAAGGATCTTGTTTTATCGAGCCATGCATTTTCTAATAAACAACTTGATGCTGTTGCCGATGAATGCAAAAAAATGACTCTGACCACTTTTTCCAAGGCCCAAATGGGTATGCTCTTAAAAAAACTTGGTAAAGAATTGGATGAGACCCTAACAAAAGACCTGAAATCTTTCCTTGAGAAATTTTCACAAGGTTATCCCTGGCTTCTGAAAATACTCTGCTTTCATGTAATGGTTGCACGTCAATCCGGTATTCCACAGTCGGATATTCCAGGGATTCTTCTGGGCATTGAAGAACTGTTCCAGCAGGAATTTCAATATCTATCAGACACAGAACGAGCCACATTACATCAAATTGCCAAATCAATCCCCGGGCGGTCATCGGCGCCTTTGGAAATATTTGATCCAAAGGCCGTTCAAAAATTGATCCATCAGGGACTGATCAATAGAATCGGCAATATCGTTGACATTTCATGGAGTATTTTTCGCGATTATTTGAATACAGGCGATTTACCCTTTTATGACCATTATCTTCTTAATACGGCCGTGGGCCAGGTCGTCCATGCGTTAAATCTTCTCCATGGCGCCGATGGCATTCTTGATGTTTCCGAATTTAAAAATCAAATCAGCTTATCTGAACTCGCTTTTTATGGCCTCGCAAAGGATATGGATCTGCTCGGACTCGTGAGATTTGGCCAAGGCAAGGTTCTCCTGAAACTTAACATGTCTGATGCCAACCAGGAGGTGGAGGCTTTGTTGAGAAATCACCTGCGGAACCGGTTACATAAAAATCGTTTGGTCTCAGAGATCTTAACAGCTCTCAAAGATAATCACAGGCTGAAAATGGTTGACATTTCCAGTCGTCTCGAGTCCTTGTCCCCCTTTATTAAGATGGCGAGACTTGCCTGGTTAAAACACGCTCGCATTTTGGCCGAGTGGCTGGATGCTGCCGACCTGGCGCTTTTGAACAAAAAAGACAAAACTCTCATTTACTTTGATCCGGCAACAGACATTCGCGTACGAAATATTTTTCTCCCTAAAAGACGGGGAAGCAAAACACCGAGAATTCAATATGCGCCTGTTGAAAACATCGCCATACGCCTTGTTCATGCCCTTTTAGAGGATGGCAGGGTGAATTGGGCAGGACTTCATAAAAATACTATTTTTAGAGCTCTGGCAACATTGGAAGATCTGGGGTTTATTCTTAGAAAGGCGCCATTGATAAAAGTGTTGCCAAGAGCAAAAGCCTTTGTGGAAAATCCGAATAACCGCCCATTTTTGTTTGCAGAAGGCGCTTTGCAGCTGGCCTCGTTTTCTGTGTTCATAGAAATTCTTGAATCAAAACAGATTAAAGGAGGCACTCTTTTAGAGCTTGGCCAAGAACTTCAGGAGAAGCTAGGGGAAAACTGGAAGGAAAGCACTTCGGAAACCATTGCCAAGATTATGCTGGACTGGTCTCGCCATACAAATCTTGCGCCAGGTGTTTTTGCAAAGATTCGAAAGGGACCGATCAAAGGCTGGAAAAAGAAAGAAGACTCTCAGATGTCACTTTTTTAGATAACCCGGGTGTCGGTGAGTTTATAATTGTTTAATCACTTCATTCCGCTATAACCGATGAAGTACGTGTTCAAGGGGTTTGCTCCTCCGTTTCACTCCGGTGGCTACGTGTCTGGTCATTTCAATGGCTTAGCAGCGGTGACATTCCTGTCCCCTCCGCGTTCTCCCGCGAAAAACATGCGGGAGCCGCGGTTTCCCCCACTGCTAAGTCATTGAAATGACAAAGCCACTCCGCCAACCCTCCTGCCATGCAAGGCACGAGCGGGCAGGTATCGTTACACGGGGAAGCAAACCCCGTGAACACGTACCCAGTAAAAAGTCTTTAATCTATTAGGGGGCCAAAAATTTGATTCTTTTCGATGGGACATATCGCTTGCAGAGGCGAGAAGATAAATCTTCAGGGACTGACCGTAACCGATCCTGCTCATGGCGATTGAGACTGTTCGATTTTTCCATAAGCCATCCGGATGTGAAGCATCTCAGACCTTATGCTATTGTTGCTACCCAAACCGGAGAAGGTATTTTTAAAACAACCTGCGTTGAAAGCCTGGGCAAACGGATATGCAGGGACTTTAATCTGGAAATCGATGAAATTCTCTGGGTCGAGCATTATCCGGATGAACCGGCGTTATATGTCGCAATATTTAAGCCAAAGTCTTATTTTGGTAATGAAATATTTTATGCCATTGATTGGCGGCCCATAAGACCCAACGAACTCCAAGTGATTCAGCCTTTTATCCCGGAGATCGAAAATTTCCGGTGTATTTAATCCAACCCTATATTTAGTTAGTGCCGGTCAATAAATGGTTATTTTGCCCAATCTCTGCGCCTGCCCTGTGGAATGCGGAGCCTATTCCTCTGGGGTTATGCTCGAAAATTAATCCTCGGAATATCAACTATATGCCTGTCGAAGATCCCGTGCTCTGTTCGGGGTGGTTAATTTTCTCACAAGCCCCTCCGGGGCGTAGGCCCCACGGGCCGGAGGCTTGATCTTGAACAAAATATCTCATTTCTGGCCAGACACTAATTATCAATTAATCGAGGGCTCGGGGAATTTAATTATAAAAGCTTATTTGTCAGATGAATAAAAAATTTGCCTTGCCATTGGGAACCACATGGTGGATATTATATATCCATGAGATTGGGTAGAATCAACCCGGTGTATAAAAAGTATCCGCTCAAGTTTCACACCCTTCATTAAAAAATTTGGATCATCTCCAGATGAGTTGTAGTTAATTAGGGTAAAATAAGTTGGTCCTCTCCAATTGAGCAGGTGTGATCCCAAAGGGTGCCCCGGTTAAATTCGCCCTGCTCCTTTTCTTTGAAAAATTTAACGGGGCCCCGATAGCGGGATCTATGTTTCACTCCGACAGGCAAGGGGTCAAGGATTCAAGGGTTCGAGTGAAATGCTTTAAAAACCACTGAAGGATCCAAGGGGTCGAGGGTCCAAGGATTCAAGTGAAAAGCAAAAAAATATTCAAAGAAAGCAACCTATATATTGACAGCTAAAGATTTAGATTTTATTGATAAAAGAGAATTGGGTACACTAAAAAAAGACATCGCAGAAATCGAAAGAATGTTAAAAGCGCTAATAAAGTCTCTACTAAA
>CALLDL010000052.1 GCA_937998305.1 uncultured Desulfobacterales bacterium
GGCATCATCACCTTCATAAATATAGAGGGATTTCTCAAATTCGGAAACCGGAAGATGTTTCAATTCAGAAAGAAAAAGGTTAACGGCATCCACCGCATTCGTTTTGTCCTGGACAATCATGAGAACTTCCACACGGTTACAAGTGGAAAAAAGCACCACTTCACGGATAGACTCAAGTCCCTTAAACGCTTTGAGGGCAACGGATGCCTCATCCTTTGAGATGGCAAGGCATTCTCTCAGCGCCACCGGCGCTGTTTTATGATTCAATCCCAGTAATACGATGTTCAACATACTTCCCATAATTCCATTTACATCCTGGTAAATTCTCCGTGATGACCTGCTAAGAAAAAATTAACCCCTAAAAACGTAAACAAGATGACAGCGAAACCGATGATGGCCATAATTGCCGCTCGGCGTCCCCGCCATCCAACAGTAAGACGCTGGTGGAGAAGGACGGCATACAAAATCCAGGTAATACCGGACCAAACTTCTTTGGGGTCCCAGCTCCAAAATTTTCCCCAGACCGATTTGGCATATATTAAACCGGTAATCAGCCCAAAAGTCATCATGGTAAAACCGGTAACGATGCATGCATATCCAGTATTGTCCAGCAGTTCCAAAGATGGAAGCCGTTTGAAAAAGAAACCGCGTTGTTTGGATTTAATGGCATTCTCCTGTAAAAGATACAAGAGTCCTGCGCCGCAGGCCAGCGCCAATGACGCTTCGCCGATAAAGATTGCAACCACGTGCATAATAAGCCACAAGCTTTTTAAGATCTTAGGGGTCTCGCTCGGTACGTTAGGCAGACGGGCTGCAATGACCATCACAAACGTAACTAGGGGAGCGGCATAAATTCCCAGAATCTTGAGATGAAATCTGTATTGAAATAACAGGAAAACACCTGCAATGGCCCAGGCTGCCAATGAGAGTGTTTCATGAAGGTTACTGACAGGAAAGTGTCCTGACTCAACAAATCGATAACCCATTTCCACCGTATGGAATAAAAATCCGGTGGCCAGGAGATAAAAACCGGTTTTCTGAAGGAAATCTTTCTGAAGAAAAAGATAAATAAGATATCCGATGGTGCTTAACAGGTAACATATAATGACAACAAGAAATGCAGGTTCCACTTATCATATCCTTTATGCGTTTATAAATGCATGCCATTAATTCCGAATTATGCGGCAATCTCCCTCAAAAAGCTATCCTGCGTTCATGTTTGCAAGTTTTAGATGGACTTTCCTTTGTTCAAATCGGGAAATCGAACCCGAACTGCCCAAAACGCCTTTGATACTGCTCCAAGCCCGGCCTGACAGCCTTTCTACGTGTTTTTCAGCAATACCTTTCCTGTCAGAATTTTGCAAACCATTTATCAGTGGACATAACTCACTGGTAAAAACTCCCTTCAACAGTAAATATATTTTAAATCCTTCATGCTGATAAAATAGTTCCACTAATGTTAGGGTTTTCTTTTGAATTTGGTTGATGTAACAACGCTGATTTGTCATAAAAGGGATTTAATGACACCTTGAAAAAAAATGGTTATAAAGCATACATCAAATGTTCCGACAGAGAACGCAGATGAAAAAACTTCTTAATGCCATAATAATTATTTCAGCGATATATGGTTTCTTCTTTGCCATTGTCCTTGCTGGGGATCAAAGGGCATTCTTCGGCAAAGAAACAGCTAATTTTCTCCTGATTCCCGAAATCACAATTTTGGGCCTTGCAGGCCTTGCTATGTTTTTTATAAAAAAACAAAAGCGTCGATTGACCATCGTGATGGTATTAACTTCTGTTTCATGTGTTTGTTTTCTCATCGGGTGGTATGTTCACCCCGAACGTGTTTTTAAAAGGGCTTCAGATCGTATAATAGAATTAGCAGTGCAAAAATTAGACTACCAGGCTAAACTTCAGAAAGCTTCTCTTGAAAATTCAAAACGAATTAAGATTCACTTATCACGGCTGAATACTGAACTGATGGCACGAAGACTCGAACTTAAAGCAATTGAAATACGCCAAGAAGGTGATCCAGGGTACTTAAAAAATAACTTCAAAATGTACAGTTGGTGGTTTTTTTCAATTATGTCGGCATTTGCGGCTATTTGTAATTTTAGTTTATCCCGAAATTCGAATCCGAGGAAGCGGATGCGCTAATCGTTGACATTCGAATCTATGCAGGGGCTGCGCCGGGCAACCGAAACAACTATTTGAACTTGAATGAAATATTAATATCGGAATCTATAAAAGAAAAAATCTGCTATGGAGTTTATGGTTTTGATTCTTTTTTATTTTAAGGCAAAAAGAACAGGGCTTTTTAATGCAGGCCATCAATCATTGAGCGCACAGGTAAAATTCAAAACAATTGCAGCACTTGTCTCTACAGTTGTTTTGCTGGCGATCTTTTCAGGTTGTGCAGGTGTTGATGATTATCTGGAAACACATTTGAGATCGGAGCCTGTTGCAATCTTTGAATGTGATGTACAGAAAGCCGGAAGTGATGCTCTCATACTATTGGGTATTAAGGATTCGAGTCTTATTGCGGGATACCACAAATGGAAAACCATAGGCTTTTTTTTGAAAAACACAAACATAGATCCATCAGCAGTGCATCTATCCAGGGAGGATCCATCAAATTTTTTTCATTTTGTTCAAGTTGACTCTAAATATTCTGACGGTTTTGTTAGAGGTTTCCCTCAGTTGACCGGGATGGAGATATTTGCTGTTCGTTTAAAAGAGCTGACAGTTAAACAAAAAAGTTTTCTGCGATTCAAAACATTGGGTGACGGGGATTTGAGAAACATGTTACCTCGTCAGGTCGAGCATATCAAAAAAAGAAGGATACAATTTATCGCGATAAACTTGCCCATGGAAAACTCAGCTCAATATTAAAATCAAGTTGGAAACACATTCCAATTGGTTTCTCCTTGAAAAAATTTAAACCGATTACGTCTAATTTTTAACCGCATGAATCGGTCTGGCTCATTGCTCATAAAATCGGCAACCAATGAAATCAATTCCGTTGACCATAAAAAAACTGCAATTTGGACAAAATATCGTCACAATATCGAACACACGCAACTGCTCAATATATCTGTAAATACAATTTTATCGAAATC
Organism: uncultured Desulfobacterales bacterium; assembly: GCA_937998305.1. Taxonomy (GTDB): domain Bacteria; phylum Desulfobacterota; class Desulfobacteria; order Desulfobacterales; family UBA11574; genus UBA11574. The sequence goes on from CALLDL010000052.1 coordinate 3,120, forward strand.
AATGTGTACGGAATCCATACAATTTTGGCATGTATAGCCTTTTATTTTAAATCTTAATTTCGATGCCCTTTCACATTTACTTTGTTTTGAATGAATCTTTGTCTTTAATCGTATTATTCATTCAATTTCAAGTGGTTAAGGTGTACGATTCAGTACTGTTGACAATTTTTACAACAAATAACCACACTATTGAAAAACATGGTATCATATTTGCACAATGTGACGGCAGGTATTTGGATGTTTTTGTGTGAACCTTATAATAATGGCAAACTAAACATGGGGTACATGAAATTTCAAAAAATCATTGGTCTCATACTTGTATTGGTTATTGGATTCAGCCCTGTTGCATCGGGTTTTGCTACCGGTTCTGATTGCGTCAAGATGTGTTCCATGAATTCAGTGATGGGGAATATTGAATTTACAGCCAAAGCCAATGTAGTTTCATCATCAAAGGGATGCTGCTCCAAAAACCCAATGATGCCCTGTGACCTTTCGAGTGGCCAGACCGCTGATATCCCTGAATGTATTACAAGTAGCAGGGTAGATGACCAGAAAACCTCAGGCCTTATAATGGTTGCAAGTTATGACTTTCTCGGCAACCTTAAACTCAAGAGTTTCGGCCCAAAGTCACATGCCAAGACTCTGCCTCTATTCACACCTATATATCTTGAGAATCTTTCCCTGCTTTTTTAAGCCTCATGACCAAGACCTATTTAGACCCGGATTCATATGGTTTTTTTAACTGCAAATCGTTGTTTGATGATGTCGCCATTAGAAAAAAATGCCAAGCTAAGTGTTTAATATATTTAAAGTTTCAACGCATTGCGTTTTAAACCATAATAATTTTACCGATAAAAATACGCTTGCTATCCGAAATTAACTGGTGCATTGCACAAATTTATAAAAGGAAAAAGTATAACCATGTCTAGGAAAAAAAAGAAAAAAAGAAACGTCGCCAAAACGAATAATACTCAAAAATCCGATAACGATAAAACTTCCGCTAAAAAGGCGATTGTCATGGGAACCGACAAAAAAAGCCGTCTCCCTTTAATTGCCATCATCATCAGCGCTGTCTTTATTGCGGGAGGGGTTTACTATGCTGTCAACTCAGGTAACAGCAGAGCGTCCTATGACAAATCCAACTTTTCAATGAACAGTTCCAAAGTAACCTATCCTGTAAGTCTTTTCGAAGACAACAAGGCACGTCATTACGTTTACAAAGGCAAAGATGTCACCATCAAGTATTTCATTTTAAAGAGTTCTGACGGTATCATCCGCGCCGCCTTTGATGCCTGTGATGTCTGCTGGCCAGCCGGGAAAGGATACTACCAGGACGGCGATGTCATGGTCTGCCGAAATTGCGGACGAAGATTTGCTTCTGTTCTTGTCAATGTGGTTAAGGGCGGATGCAATCCAGCACCTCTGAAACGAAGAATCGAAGGTGACCAATTGGTGATCTATATGGATGATATTTTGGATGGAAAACAATATTTCAATTTTTCAGGAAAGGTTTAACGCTATGACATTAAAAGAAATTGCTTTAAAAAATCTGGTGCGTCGCAAAAGTAAGGCGGCCTTTATTCTTGCCGGACTTGTCATTGGTGTGATGACCATGGTTGCCGTTATCAGTCTTGTCGAGGCAATGACCAGCGATATTAACAAAAAACTTGAAAAATACGGTGCCAATATTCTGGTTGTTCCAAAAACCGAAAACCTTCCTCTAACGTATGGAGGAATTTCCCTGGGTGGGGTCTCATTTGAAATGGAAGAAATCCGTCAAGCAGATCTGACCCGAGTCGGTTCAATAAAAAATGCATCCAATGTTGCGGCATTGGGCCCCATTGTTTTGGGCGTAATTCAAGTGAACAGGCACAAAGCTTTGTTGGCCGGAGTCGACTTCAAGGCTTCAAGAATTTTGAAGCCCTGGTGGCAGGTAAAAGGAACACTTCCCGGAGAAGACGGGGTCCTCTTGGGCGGCCAGGCTGCCCAGGTGATGAAACTCAATATTGGCGATTCACTGGAGATAAAAGACCATAAGTTTATAGTTTCAGGAATACTCCAGTCCACCGGTTCCCAAGACGATCAGATGGTCTTCACTCGTCTTTCAACAGCCCAGTCTCTTCTCGGTAAACAGGGGCGTGTTTCCATGGCTGAAGTAGCGGCTCTCTGTACCGACTGTCCAATCAATGAGATGGTCAGACAGATTTCCGAGATTCTGCCCGGTGCCAAAGTGATGGCTATCCAGCAGGTTGTAAAGGGCCGCATGGAAACTCTGGCCCATTTCAAAAAGTTTTCTTACGGTGTATCAGGTATCGTCCTTCTCATAGGCAGTTTGGTAGTGCTCGTGACCATGATGGGCAGTATTAGAGAACGAACCGATGAGATTGGAATCTTTCGGGCCATCGGCTTCAGGAAAAGCCATGTCATGCGCATCGTTTTTATCGAGGCCGGGGTTGTTTCGGGATTGGCCGGTTTATTGGGTTATCTTGGCGGCATCGGCGCTGCCAAAATCGCAATTCGGTTTTTTTTCGAAAGCCAGACAGTTTCAGTGCCTTTAGATTTTAAACTGGCAGGTAGCGCCTTTGTCTTGGCGTTAATCGTAGGTCTGGTTTCAAGCGTTTACCCGGCTCTTATGGCCGCACGACTTGATCCCAACGAAGCATTAAGAGCGCTTTAGGAGGTGCCATGACTTATATAGTAGCAGAAAATCTTGTCAAACAATACCAGAACGGACATGCTCCGGTTACGGCCATTTCCGACATTAATTTTGAGATCGAAGCAGGCGAGTTAGTCGCTATTATGGGTGAATCCGGAGCCGGCAAATCCACCCTTCTCTCCATCATGGGTGCAATGAACGCCCCCACGTCAGGCAGTTTAAGGGTTGATGACATTGACATCTACAGCCTTAAACAGGATCAAAGAGCAGATTTTCGAAGGGAATTCTTAGGTTTTGTTTTTCAAAGCTTCCACCTGATACCCTATCTGACTGTTGCGGAAAATGTCATGCTCCCACTGGCCACCGTAAAAAAATCAGGCAGGGAAAAACAGGCCATGGCGGAAAAGGCTCTTGCCAGCGTCGGCTTGCAGGGGAAGAGCCATCGGCTACCGAACCAGATCTCGGGTGGAGAAAAAGAAAGAGTGGCCATCGCTCGAGCCATTGTCAACCAGCCTCGGGTTCTCTTGGCAGATGAGCCTACGGGAAATCTCGATTCCAAGACGACCCGTGATATCATGGAATTACTACAAAGGCTTAATTCAGAAGATATGACGATCATTATGGTCACTCACAGCCATGAATGCGCCGGATATACCCAAAGGATACTACAGGTTTATGACGGCCGATTGGTGGATTCGGGTTGAGTTCTTTGGATCGAAAACCTTTACAAAAGATAATATTTAAAGCGAGTATTCAAATGGGAAAAAAAAGCAAAAAAAAACATAATACATCGAGTTCGACTTCCAGGCAGACGGAACCATCTAACTGGAAAATTGTCGCTGTTGTCGCCATAATTTTTTCAATGGGTCTGCTTGCCAAGGTGATCTTTTTCCAGGGTCAGGCGCCTATGAGCAGAGGGGAAATTTATGAAGTCACATCCGCCCCCCCATCAACCGGGGCCCTGGATGAGCAGGTTCGCTTGGTTGCGTCTAATTTCAGCTGTGCCTGCGAGGGTTGCGGAGAACTTCCCCTGGTTGAATGTACCTGCGACATGCCTCGAGGAGCGGTGGAGGAAAAAGAGTTTATTCGCAACAAACTCAAAGAGAAATTAAGCGTTGACCAAGTGATTCAACTGGTAGATAAAAAGTATGGATACCGAAAAACTTAGTACATGTATTCGTAATTTCGGTGACGTATTTATAATTTGGTTTATTCATTCTATGTATGCAAAAGTTTAAAGTGCCTAAAGTGAACTAAAGTGCCTAAAGTTAAGGTATTCTATCAATCTTAATTATAATTGATTGCGCTGAAAGCGCGTTCCTCAACCCTGGCCCAGACCGGTAACCAATACTACATACTCAAAAAGTCATGTTTGTAATGGTCCATAAGTCAGATCAATATATGAACGATTCGCACCAGGGCGGGCTTTAGCTCACTTTAGGCACTTTAAACTTCAAACTTTTGGACTTCAGCTTATACGGGATAGTTGTACTGATAAAAATACTTGATCGTATTTTGAATAAGAGCACTTAGCATTTGCAAAGTCAGAACCCAATATATATTAAAAAAATTACATTCAAGGATGGTTAACATGGGTAAAAAACAAAACATTGAGAAAGATGGTTATGTTAAAAAACAAACCTTGACATTGGCCATACTGGTTGCCCTCTCTATAGGATTTTTCGGAGGCGTTGTTTTTACTGTCTATAAGTCCGGATCCGGTCAATCCGCTCAGGTATCAGCCAAACAAATGCCGGCACCGACAAATCAGACAAGGCCGGATGTCTCGACAGATATGGCAGTCAAAATTTTAAAGCTTGAAAAAATAACCGCTCAAAACCCTGATGATGCTTCAGCATGGGTGGAGTTGGGAAATCTATATTTTGACTCCAGCAACTATGAGAAAGCCATTGAAGCCTATAATAAATCTTTAGCGATAAATCCGAATAATGCCAACGTCATCACGGACCTGGGGATTATGTACCGCCGGAGCGGCCAGCCGGATAAAGCCGTAAAAACTTTTGATAAGGCGATCAAAGTTGATCCAACACACGAAACCGCCCGCTTTAATAAAGGCATCGTGCTGATGCATGACTTAAAAGATATTGAAGGCGCTATCAAGGCATGGGAAGAACTCATAGCGTTGAACCCGCTTGCCTTGGCGCCCAATGGACAATCCGTTGACCAAATACTTCAAACGCTTAAAGAAAGAAAATGATGGGAGGTGGGTATGGTTGATCTTCAAAATGATCTGTTTCTAAGGGCCTGCAAGCGACTGCCGGTGGAAAGAACGCCAATATGGGTAATGCGCCAGGCCGGGCGTTATTTGCCGGAATATCGCGCCGTGCGTCAACAATTCGATTTCATTACCATGTGCAAAACTCCCGAACTTGCGACCGAAGTTACGTTACAGCCGATCGATATCATCGGGGTCGATGCCGCCATTATTTTTTCCGATATCCTTGTCATTCCCGAAGCAATGGGGATGCCCTTTGAAATGCATGAAGGTAGGGGCCCGGTATTCCCCAGCCCCATCAGAAACGAAGCTGACGCCAAAATCCTTAAGGATATCGATCCTGCCGATGATTTGAAATATGTGCTCGATGCCGTGTCATTGACGAAAAGTGAATTAAACGGACGTGTCCCTTTAATCGGTTTCAGCGGGTCGCCATGGACATTATTAACCTACATGGTTGAAGGCCAGGGCTCAAAGACTTTTTCAGCTGTTAAAAAGATGATCTACAGTAATCCCAAACTGGCCCATAGCATTTTAAACAAAATTGCCGATGCGGTTTCGGCATATTTAAGCGCCAAGATCGAGGCCGGAGTGAATGCCGTTCAAATATTCGATACCTGGGGGGGGATTCTATCTAAAGATGATTTTGAATCGTTTTCTATGCAATACATTTCAAAAGTAATTTCCCAGGTAAAACGAAAAGATGAACCGTTAATTGTCTTTGCCAAAGGGGTGCATTTCAGTTTAGACCAACTCGCTGATAGCGGCGCTGATGTTCTGGGCCTGGACTGGACCATGGATATTGGACAAGTGAGGAAAAAATTTGGGGATAAAGTTGCGCTTCAGGGGAATCTTGATCCCACAGTTCTTTATGCCGATCATGAAAAAATTAAACAGGAGGCCGTTAAGATTTTAAACGCTTTTGGTAACGGAAGCGGACATATCTTTAATCTAGGTCATGGGATACTGCCCGATGTGCCTCCCGAAAACCTTAAAGCGCTGGTCAACGTTGTTAAAGAGGAAAGCGTTGTTTATCACACTGCGTAATGAATCCTGGCCCAAAGGACCAGGCTTTGGTTTGCCCCTGAAAGGGGCTCAAAGCCGTACAAGTTAAAAGTGTCTAAAGTGATCTAAAGTGCCTAAAGTTATGGAGTCGCTTCGCTCCGCTGTCTTTACATAATTGACAGAATTCCTTAACTTTAGCTCACTTCAAACTCTTGCAGCGATTCTTCAGGCAGAGCCGAAGAACTCTGACCTGGCCAAAAGGACCAGGTTTTTCAGGACAAAATAAATACATGGGAGATAAATCGTGTTTAAGATAGATGTAGAACTCATAAAAAAGTATGACAAACCAGGGCCGCGATATACCAGTTATCCTACGGCGCCGCATTTTAATGAATCGTTTACCCATGAAAATTATCTCGATGAAATAGTTAAGACGAATCAAGGAAATAATCTGCCTGATTTGTCTTTGTATTTTCATCTGCCCTTTTGCGATACGCTCTGTTATTTCTGCGGCTGCAATATGATCGTAACCCGGAACAGGGATAGAATCAAAAACTATGTTAAATATTTAAAGCTTGAAATTGATTTGATACGCTCCCATCTGTCATCAGAGAGAAAAATCGCTCAGCTTCACTGGGGCGGAGGCACCCCCACACATTTGAATCCCGATGAAATCACCGACTTGAGTTCCTATATTAACACCCACTTCGAATTTAATCCAGACGCTGAAACCGGCTGTGAAATTGACCCCAGGGAATTAACCAGAGAACATCTCGCCGCTTTGAGGAACGGCGGCTTTAACAGAATCAGTATGGGTGTGCAGGATTTTAACGAAAAGGTTCAAAAAGCTGTCAATCGGACCCAGCCGGAGGACATGACCAGACAGGTTGTCGACTGGGTCAGAGAGATGGGATTTGAGAGCATTAACCTCGATATCATGTACGGGCTTCCCTACCAATCTGCTGAAGCATTTGAAAAGACGGTCGATACAATTATTGATATTGATCCGGACAGGATTGCATTGTTTAACTTTGCCTATGTTCCCTGGCTTAAAAAGCATCAGGCGCTAATCAAGCCCGAGGACTTACCCACGGCCGAAGAAAAACTCAACATTCTAAAGATGTCGATCGAAAAACTTACGGATGCAGGTTACGTCTTCATCGGAATGGATCACTTTGCCAAGCCGGATGATGAACTCGCGGTGGCACTGAGAGAGAAAAAACTCTACAGAAACTTTCAAGGTTACAGTACACATGCGGGTACGGATCTTTACGCCATGGGTGCAACGAGCATTGGCCAGTTTGGAAGAATTTATGCCCAAAACTTCAAGAAAGAGAAAAAGTATCTTGCTTCACTGGATAAAAATATTTTGCCGACAGCCAGAGGGTACTATTTGAACGACGACGATTTGTTGCGCAGGCGTGTCATCACAAAATTAATGTGCGACTTTGAGCTCGATTTTAAATCCATCGAAAATGAATTTGACATAGACTTTGAAACCTACTTTGACTGGGGGCTTGGCAACCTCAAAGAGATGATCGCCGATGATCTTGTTGTCATTGAGAACAGATCTTTAAAAGTAACACCAATGGGCAGAATGCTGGTACGAAACATAGCGATAAATTTTGACGGTTACATTGAACGACAAGAAGACAATGCCCGTTATTCAAGAACCGTATAAAAGCAGAAAGACGTTCAGGCACTGATGAAAAAAACAATTAAAATAGGGACTCGCGGCAGCAAGCTTGCGTTGTGGCAGGCGAATTGGATAAAATCGGCTTTAAATTCCAAACATCGTTCGCTTTCTTTTGAACTTATTATCATAAAAACCAAAGGCGACAAGATCCTCGATGTACCTCTTGCCAAGGTCGGGGGCAAGGGGCTTTTTGTCAAAGAAATAGAGGATGCTCTTTTACATCGCAAAATTGACCTTGCGGTACACAGCATGAAAGACATGCCGGGTGACATCCCGAAAGGCTTGTGCGTTGGCGCAATACCGAAGCGCGAATCTCCGCTTGATGTCCTTATATCTAAAAATGGGTTGCGTTTATCTGAACTCAAGCCACATGCTCGTATCGGCACAAGCAGCCTTCGGCGAGCCGCCCAGCTTCTCCGTGTCAGAACGGATCTGGTTATATCGCCCTTAAGAGGCAACATAGATACACGTCTTAAAAAGGTTGAAACCGAAAATCTTGATGCCATCATCTTAGCAGCTGCGGGTGTAAAACGTCTCGGTTTTGAAAACAGAATAACCGAATATCTGGATGAAAAAATAATGCTCCCGGCAGCAGGCCAAGGAGCGCTGTGTGTGGAAACCAGACAAAATGACGCAGATATCGGCCCGATAGTTGCCGCGCTTGATCATCAGCAAACAAAGGCGATTGTCATGGGTGAACGCGCTTTTTTAAATCGGCTCGAAGGGGGCTGTCAGGTACCGATTGCAGCCCATGGAAAAATCGAGGGAAATACATTTACCCTTTGCGGACTTGTTGCCACGCTTGACGGAACCACCGTGATTAAGGACACCCTCTCAGGCCCGGTGGATTCATCTGAAATAATCGGGGTGGAACTTGGAGATCGTCTGGCTTCAAAGGGAGCAAAAACCATAATGGAAGACCTATACGCCGGTCATTCCCCGACGCGCTAATTTGGTTTTATTTTGCCTTGAAAAACCTGGTCCTATCGGCCAGGTCAGAGTTCTTCGGCTCTGCCTGAAGAATTGCTGCAAGAGTTTGAAGTGAACTAAAGTTTAAAGTGAGCTAAAGTTAAGGAATTCTGTCAATTATATGAAAACATTGGAGCGAAGCGACACCATAACTTTAGGCACTTCAAACTTCAAACTTTTGGACTTCAGCTTATACGGGATAGTTGTACTGATAAAAATACGTGATCGTATTTATGAATAAGAGCACTAAGGTAAAATCTTTATGAGAGAGAATTTCGGACCAATGCCTGTCGGTGAATGACCTTTGATTAACGTATCCTACCGGGATTCAAAGACGCTATGAGCAAATATGCGACAATAATATTTAACATGGGGGGGCCTGATTCCCTGGACGCCGTAGGCCCCTTCCTGTTCAACCTGTTTAGCGACCGTGATATTTTTAAGATACCGTTTGGTCAAAAAATATTCGCAAAATTAATGTCTGCTCAGCGTACACCCAAAGTGAGTAACAACTATCGGCAGATTGGCGGAAAGTCTCCGCTCAATGAATGGACCGAAGTTCAAAGATCAATGCTCGAGACAGCATTACAGGAATTACTGCCCGAGACTCAGGTCTTTACCGCCATGCGTTACTGGCGCCCGACCATAAAAACGGTTGTTGGAAATTTATCGGAAAATAACTTTGATAAGATCATATTGCTTCCCCTTTACCCCCATTACTCCATAACCACCACCGGATCGGCATTCAATGAGTGGAAGCGCCTTTATAAGGGGGAGTCAGCCCGGCTGAAATATGTTGACGCTTTTTTTGATAACCACAAATACATTTCAGCGATTAATGAAAGAATTGACGAGGCGATGATGCGCTTTCCCCAAAATGTGCGCAACGAGGTTCAGATTCTGTTCAGTGCGCACGGAACGCCTGTGCGTCTCGTTAATAGCGGAGATCCTTACAAAGAACAAATCGAGGCGACCGTTAAGTATGTCATGGAAGCGCGCAATTTTTCACATGACCACCATGTGTGCTTTCAGAGCAAAGTCGGCCCCTTAAAATGGCTGGAACCTTCAACCCAAGAAATGATCCAAGAACTGGCAGCAAAAAAGAAAAAACAGCTGCTGCTTGTTCCCGTAAGCTTTGTGTCAGATCATATTGAAACCCTGTTTGAGCTTGAAGTCGAATACCGGGCTGTTGCCGATAAACTCGGTATTGAAAATTACATTGTGATGAAAGGGCTCAACGATTCCGAAACGTTTATCGAAGCTCTAAAAGAGATCGTCATTCATGCGTTGTGTTTGGAAGATTCCTCTAATCGAAACCAATAATAAATGGATAAGAGCAAAATAAAAATTTTAGTGCTTGGCGCCGGCATATCGGGGCTGTCAACTGCATTCTGGTTAAACAACGATGGTTTTGATCTGACGGTTCTTGAAGCCAAAAATGAGCCGGGGGGTTCCATGGAAACCCGGCGCAAAGATGGATTCCTGATTGATTACGGGCCAAACAGCGGATTAGAAACGACACCGTTAATCGGCCAGATTGTTGAAGAGGTGGGGCTTAAAAATGAAATGATTTATGCCAGCGAAACAGCGAACAAAAGATACATTCTCAAAAACAATCGGCTTTATGCCCTGCCAACAGGTCCGGCCGCTTTTTTAAAAACCGGATTATTTTCAACCAAAGCCAAGTTACGCTTACTCGCAGAACCGTTTATCGGAAAATCAGAGGACGGATATTACCAGAGCATTTCTGAATTTGTTAAAAGACGACTCGGCCAGGAATTTTTAGATTATGCAATAAATCCTTTCGTTGCGGGAGTATTTGCTGGAAATCCCGATCAATTGAGCGTTCAATCAGCGTTTCCAAAGTTATACCGGCTGGAAGAATTGTATGGCGGTCTTGTCAAAGGATTGATTCTCGGGGCAAGAGAGAGGAAGAAACAGGCTGAAACATCCAAACAACATGCGCGATTATTTTCTTTCAAAAACGGTATGCAGGATTTGCCCAAAGCCATCGCCAATAAGTTGGGCGATAAAGTCAAGTACAATTGCCGTGTTGAAAAGATAATGAAATTTAAAGATAAATTTAAAGTATTATATAATCAAGGGGGGTCGCCGGAAGAAAATATTGCCGACATCGTTTTATCGACAATTCCTGCTTATACGGCTGCATCTATTTTCAGCGATTTTGACACGACATTGTTGAACCATTTGAACGAAATTTATTACCCGCCTGTAAAAGTATTATATCTCGGGTTCAGGAAGGATTCCATCGGTCAGCCCTTGGACGGATTTGGATTTTTAATACCGGAGAAGGAAAAGAAACCTTTTTTGGGTGCAATCTTCAGTTCGACCATTTTCCCATACCGGGCAAAAGAAAATCTGGCGGCATTTACCCTGTTTATTGGCGGAGCACGATCCCCGGAGCTTTTAGAAAAGGAGAATGAAAGGCTTGTCAACAGGGTGCTGTTAGAATTCAAAGAGATAATGAAAATTGATGTAAAAGAAGACCCTACATTTATTGAAGAACGGATGTGGCCGAAGGGAATTCCGCAATATACCCTGGGATATATTGAACACGAAAGATACTTTGAAAAGTTTGAACTGGACAATTCGGGCATTTTTTTGGGGGGTAATTATCGGGGTGGGATTTCTGTGGGTGACTGTATAAAAAATTCAGAAATTACGCACCAAAGGATTAAAGCATTTATCAATAAAAAGGGATGAAAAATTTAAGTCCATTTTCACTGGAAAATTAATTTGTTTCGTCTTGATAGAAGTCCCTTTTAGCGTTCTTTCAGTGATGTGTACAAAATATGCACATCGTTATACAGGAGCCTTATATTTCAATTAATTTTATAATCAATTAAATTGAATATTTTTATTGACTTAAATACCACATTGTAGTAACGATGTGTAATGAAACCTTACAGTGTACAATACAATGAAATACAATTTTGTATCACTGTCCGTAACGATAACAGCCATATCATTAACGTTAACGCATAACAAAGATCATTGAACCTGGATGGCAAAACATGACGCGTATTAACCGAATCTTCTTTTCTTGTTGTATATGTATCATTTTTATCTTCGGCTGCGGCGAACCCGCGAAAGAGCCGAAACCAGAGAAGGTAAAATACGAGACCACCCTCAATATCGGTCTTATTCCCGAGCACGACATATTTCACCAGCTCAAACGATATGAACCCCTTGCCGATTATTTGTCAAAAAAGATCCAAGCAAATATCAACCTCATTATTCTTACGAGATATGGAAATATCGTTGATAATTTTGTCTCCGGAGGTTTGGATGCCGCCTTCTTTGGAAGTTTCACATATACCCTGGCGCATGCCAAGTTGGATGTTGAAGTGATTGCAAGACCGGAAACCAATCTCGGCGTTTCTGAATACTATGGAATGATTTTTGTCAGAAAAGACAGCGGTATCAGAAGCATAAAAGACATGAAAGGAAAAATTCTCGCATGTGTGGATAAGGCCACAACCGCCGGTTATCTTTTCCCAATGGCATATTTTAAAAAAAATGGGGTTAAAGATTACAAAACGTTTTTTAAAGAGACCTATTTTACCGGAACCCACGAAGATGCAATTCATGATGTGTTAAATGGAAAGGCAAATATCGGGGCCTCAAAAAATACTGTTTTTTTCAGGATTGCAGATGAAGACCCCAGAATCAACAATGAATTGGATATCATCGCAGAATCATCCAAAGTACCGGAAAACGGGTTGGCAGTGAGAAAAGATCTGGACGAATCTCTCAAGAAAAAACTAAAGGAAACGCTGTTGAATATGGACAAGGAATCGGATGGCATAAAAGTACTAAATGATTTTGGTGTACAGAGGTTCATTGAGACGACAGACATTGATTATGTCAATGTATACAAGCTTTTAAGCCATATAGGAATCAAACTTTCAACCTATGACTACGTGAATGAATAATGAAGAAAAAGATTCTCATAGCCTTAAGCATCTATTCGATCGTTTTTATCCTGGGCGGGATTTATATCATCTCAACCATTGCATCATCTACTGCAAAGCTGGAAGGTCTCATCAGTTTGTACAAGATAGAAACCCAGAGGAAGCAGTTATTGATCCGCATTAAAAATGTGCAAACCGACCTGCATTTAAAAAGGACACCCTATTCCAAAAGTGTTTCGACGTTTATCAGCAATGTAAATTCCATGGAAAACATGACAAATTCCTGTTTTGAATGTCATCACAGCGAGGAAGTTGTTACAATGCTTACCTCCTTGAAGGACGATATTGAGAACTACAAAAAATTGATTAGCAGGGTGATGACGATTCGGGCAAATGAAGCGCGACTTCAGATTGAAGACGACAAGGCTTACAGGGCGGCGGAAAACCTGTTGGCTGACGTCAATGGCATGGTGCACCTGGCAACGGTCAAACTTTCAGAAAAAACCAAATTTTCTCTAAATGACATTTCCAATTCAAATACGTTTCTTTTTTTACTGATCAGCCTAACTCCCTTCTTTGCCGCGGGATTAGGATTTATTTTTGTCAAAGGAATCACCAAGCCAATCAAAGAAATTCTGATGGCCACGCGAAACTTAAAAAGCGGCAATTTAGATTTTCGATTAAAGGGCCTAAAAGATGAATTTGGAGAGGTTGCCGAGTCCTTTAATGAAATGGCGGACCGCGTGGAGGATTATACCCAGAAACTGGAGGGAAAAACCTCAGAACTCGAGAGCGCGCATAATGAGATGAGTACGTTTTGCCAGGTTCTGAAACAAGTTGGAATTCAGCAGAAACTCGGTGGTGTAGGTTCTTTTCTCATTAATAAATTCCAGCAGATCTTGAACACCCGGTGTATGAAACTTTTTGCTTTTAGCAGCGATCGAGAGTCGCTGTTTATTCTCTCAGAAAGGGGAGTGGAAATACTTGAAGACAAAGAACTGATTGAAAACGTCTCGAAAAATATAGAAGAAATGAACAGCATTAACACCTCCCCCGGAATATCTTTTCCTTCCCCGCTGATTCAGGATGACGTTCCCTTGGACGGCCAACAAACCATCATACCGTTTCGAATCGAGAACTATACCCAAGGTGCTCTGGTTATTGTCTGTTCCCAGGATTGCCTGTGTGATGAAAACAAACTAAAGCTGATTGCATTGATTCTCGAGCAGGCCTCGGGATCCATCAAAAGGGCTATCTTGCATCAGGAAGAAATTTGTTTTCTTCAAAAACGCATCGAAAGCATGTCCGAGTTTTCCGGCATTATCGGCAAAGACCCCAAGATGCAAACAATTTACAAGCTCATCGAGGACATTGCCCACACGGATGCGACGATTTTAATTCAAGGTGAGACCGGAACCGGCAAGGAGTTGGTGGCACGGGCCATTTATAAGGAAAGCTTGCGTAATGACAAACCTTTTGTTGTGATTAACTGTGCGGCGTATCCGTCCACCCTGCTGGAAAGTGAGCTTTTTGGCCATGAGAAAGGGGCGTTTACCGGCGCGATCCGCAAAAAAATGGGTCGATTCGAACAGGCCGACGGCGGCACGGTTTTTCTTGATGAGATCGGCGAGATCCCCCTGCCCTCCCAAATCAAGCTGCTGCGGGTCCTCCAGGCGCAAAAATTTGAGCGCCTGGGCGGTGAGCAAACCTTGGCGGTGAATGTACGCATTATCGCCGCTACCAACAAAGATCTGATTCGGGAAGTAAAAAGGGGCGATTTTCGAGAAGACCTTTATTACCGCCTGAATGTCATTCCGATTCATTTGCCGCTGCTCAGAAATCGGCGCAACGACATTCCGCTTTTGGCCCGTCATTTTCAGCGAAAATTCGCCACTGAACATGGGGATGATGTGAAAGATTTTAGCTCGGAAGCGATGCGGCGCCTCTTGGATTATCCCTGGCCGGGAAATGTCCGTGAGCTTGAAAACACCATTGAACACGCTGTTGTACTGAGCAAAGGTCAACGGACCGAGGTGGCCCACCTGCCTTTAATTCTGATCAACAATGATACCCTTTCGTTACCTGCGGAACGGAACAGGGCAGGGACTATGGTAGATCATGAGAAAAAGCTTCTCATTGATGTCCTCAAGGAGTGCAGCTGGAACAAATCCAAGGCGGCCTTGCAACTGGGAATCAGCCGCAGCACACTTTATGGCAAACTAAAAAAATATCAGGTCTCAGATGACGTTGCGAAAGTTCAATAAGAGACACGATATCAGCCGGCGATCGTTTCGACCCGCTTTGCTGAAATGACCTGGGCATCCATCCATTCCATTGTCGATAGCAGTTCCCAAAAATATGTTTCCATTGAATCGTTTCCTGTAACAATTTGCTGTAAGCCGCTGAAATGTTTTCGCCGCGATGGTGTGTACGAATTTCGAACATTTCTAACCATCTGAGTTTACTGCTGAATCATTCATTCCAGACAGTGTTGATCCGAATTCATACAATTTTCAAAAAAACATCATCACGGGACCTCCCCCCATTGTCTCAATTTTTCGATATGAAACCATTGGCTGCAAAAATATAAAAACTTATTTTATAAATATTTCAAAGTCTTAAAGCGAATCCCATCTTAATCTTCCAAGCAACTCCGATAAAGGTAAAATTAAGTATAATCATGGCATCCCTTTTGCTTTATCAAAGGAACCATAATCAAAAGAAAAATTGAATACGGTAAATTTCGTGGATTTTTTCGACACGGCCGTTTCATCAAATTTAATTAATAAGGACTTTTTATGTGTTTATTCAGCCCGGATTCGCGAAAAAAACTGAAAAAATTTTGGAAGCTCTTGTTTATTGTCGCACTGCTGGTGGCCTTTGAACTAAATCCTTGGGGCTCTCTGATCAGTCTGGATAGCCACCCCCGAGTGGCTCAGGCCGGCAAAAAAGATTGGGATAAGAGTGATATGAATGGGGACGGGGTGGTGGACCAGCAGGACCTAAGACTATTCAGCCAAGAATTGGGCTTGGTGGACGAGACGGAATGGACAGATGAGCAATGGTGCCAGTATATAGAGAGCCATCCCAAGAAAAAGGCCAACTATACTCAACTATTCGCCTTTATCAGCGACTATTACGAATGCGAAACCACACCACCACCAATTACCGCACCGACCTTGTCAAATCCAACAGTATCGGAAATCAATCTACCCAGCGCCACAATAGGAGCGACCATAGTCAGTGACGGAGGCGATCCTCCCATTATTGAACGGGGAACGGTGTGGAACACGACGGGACCGCCGATAACGGAGCATCAATTGGCCGAAGGCGGCACCGCGTTGGGGTCTTTCTCCCATGTCCGCACGGACTTCACGGGTTTGGTTGCAGGGACTAAAATCTATTTTCGCGGGTACGCGGTTAATTATTCCGGAACCGGATACTCACCGCAAGGATCATTTATCGTTCCGGATCCTCTTGCTGTAAATCACGCCAACAATTACCCCACCCGACTGGCTTTGGGGCCTAACGGCCAGCTTTTTGTCAGCGATCCCAAGGTAAAGTCGGTTTTTATTTACGATGCAAATTTACAGTTGAAAGGTGAACTTAAAGGTCTCTATAGTCCCTTGGGCGTGGCTGTCGATTCCGCCGGCTTTATTTACGTGGGCAACGCCGGGATTGGCAATGTCGAAAAGTACAACCCCCAGGGCAAGCTCGTCGCAACCATCGGACAAGGAATGATCCGGGCCCCAACCGACCTGACCGTGGACCTGAACGACAACCTTTATG
>CALLDL010000053.1 GCA_937998305.1 uncultured Desulfobacterales bacterium
TCTTGCTATCACCTCCCCAACCTATTGTATTCATACAATTTATTCGATATTAACGGCGGAAAAGATGAACGAACACTTGTGATTTTTTTTTGGCTGCCGTCAAACACTCCCTTTTTATAAAATGACCGTTGGAGGCTATTAGACCATCCGGTGGCGTCTCATAGTGTGTTGAAGGTCGACGGCAGTACCACCAAAGTAATCACGAATTTTGGCAAAGCCATAGGTAAATACCTGGCATTATATCTTTGTTTTTTAGGGACCCCTAAATAGCAAGATTTCTCCAACAAATCAGCATTTTTGAATCTCAGAGAAAGCTGTGATATTTTCGGATATCTGTACTTTCGGTATTTTTCAGGTATTCTCATCACCAGTTCAGTGATATTTGGTTTTATGGCAAGATATACAGTTTTATTGTACGAGGAAAAACCGCAATATGTCGTACTTGCCGTTTTAATGGAAAAAACCGTTGACAGGACATTATTCATCGTAATATGCATACCACAACGTCGTAATTTTCATTAATTGACCTCTAACCTCATGATTTGAATTAGAGCGTATGAATTTAAGGTCAGAATTAAGCCCTCATTAGGACGAACTAAATTGTCCTGCTGAGGGCTTTTTGTTTTTAATCAGAGGCCTCAAAAATGTAGTGCTGAAAATATCAATCTGATAAGGCGTTCAACAAAAGCAAAAGGAGGAAGGAAACGTGGTTGAAAATATTTACGAAGGATTGAGAGAAATATTGGATATTCATCCCATGGGTTGTCCGCCGGGATCTGAAATAATCGAAATCCTCAAGATTCTTTTTGGTGAAGAAGAGGCCGAAGTAGCTTTGGGACTTGGATTTACTCCATTTAGCGTAAATGAAATCGCCCATCGGACAGGATTAAATCCACCGAATGTTGGCCAGCATTTGGAATCGCTGGCCGACAAGGGGGTTGTCTTCGCTCGGGAAAAAAACGGTGTTAAGGGTTATGCTCTACTCAATATTACGAGTATCTTCGAGAATCCATACAGAAGAGGCGTGCAAGACGAGCTCTTAGAAAAGCTAACTCCTCTGTGGGAAAAATACAAGTCTACGCTAAGAAGTAGTATCGGCGGCCAGACTACCTCTATTCTACGCGTCATTCCAATACAGAAGAAAATTGAGACCAACGCTGAAATACTTCCTTATGAAAAAGTAAACGAACTGATCGATCAGGCCAAGCAAGTGGGAATCGCACGCTGTCCGTGTAGGGAATTCGAACAGAATTGTGATGCACCACGCGAAAGTTGCATGACTTTCGATACGACGTGTACGTACTTGGTAGAACGTGGATTTGCACGCTATATCACCAAAGATGAGATGAAGCAGAAGCTGAAGGACTTTGACAAGATGGGCTTGGTACGACAGGTAAATAACACGCGTAATCGATTGGAGGTTATTTGCCACTGCTGTCCATGTTGTTGTGGGTTTTTGCGTGCTTTGACAGAGCATGGCAATCCAGGAGCCATGACCCGTTCTGCCTTCCTCCCCACAAGAGATATGGAAAAATGCATCGGATGCGGAACATGCGCTGATAAAAGATGCCCCATGAAAGCAACCGAAATGATTGATGAAAAGCCAATAGTGAACTTTGAAAGATGTATCGGCTGCAGCCTATGCGCCACAGGCTGTCCGCAAGATGCAATACGCATGATAAGAAGAACAGAGGTTACGGAGCCACCGGCCGATTCCAGAGAAATGGGGATGCGACTCTTGCAGGAACATGGAAAACTGGAGGCTTTCATGGAGATTAATACGCCTAAAATAAAACCGTAACAATTTTGAATTATAGAAATCGCGTCTATGCAATAAGACAAAAAGGAGCTCAACATGAATAAGATCAAACTTGGGCCTAAGACTTTTCTCTACCCATTACCCACTGTTCTGGTTGGTTCTCATGTAAATGGAAAGCCCACGTTTATGACTGCTGCTTGGGTGACGATTGCCGATCCAAAGCCGCCAACTTTGGCTATTTCGCTTATGAAAATTCGATAGACATTAAAAGGAATCCGGGAGAATGAAGCCTTCTCTGTAAATATTCCCTCCACTGACTTGGTTAAAAATGTCGATTATTGCGGTATTTATTCCGGAAAAAAAATTGATAAATCAGAAATATTCGAGGTTTTTTATGGAGAATTAAAAGCAGCTCCGCTTATTGAAAAATGTCCAATGAACTTGGAATGTCGACTTACCCAATCCATTGAATTGGGACAGTATATTTTATTAATAGCAGAAATAGCAGAATTACACGTTGACGCTGATTGTATGACCGAGGGAAAGGTGGATCCAAGTAAAATAGATCCACTCATCTATGCCCCAGATATTTGGAATTATTACAGTCTTGGTAAAACTGTGGCAAAGGCTTTTAGCGTCGGGGAAAAAGCAGGAGAATAAAAACATAATAGTTTAAAAAAGAAGGAGAATGAAATGAAAGTTCTTATTATTTATGGTCATCCGTATCCTAAGAGTTTCAATCATGCCATTAAAGATGCTTTAGTTAACTCTTTAGAGCAACATGGTCATGAGCTTCGTATCCGTGACCTTTATGCTCTTAACTTTGATCCGATTTTAAAAGCTGATGAGCTCGCTGGATTTGCCGAAAAGAATTATCCCGAAGATATTCAGATCGAACACAACCATATTGTCTGGGCAGAGATGTTGTTTTTTATTAGTCCTATATGGTGGGGCGGTTTGACTTCTATTGCGAGGGGATACTGTGATAGAGTTTTTAGTCTCAATTTTGCTTATGAAGAGACATCTTCAGGTCCAAGAGGATTACTCAAGGGGAAAAAGGCCTATTTTATTACTACGATTGGGGCGCCATTGGATGTCTATGAGCAGATGGGTATGATTGCAAGTATGAAGCAGACTATCGGTCAGGTCCTTTGTGATTTTTGTGCGATTCGTCTCTTAGGGCACACTTTTCTATCTGTTAAAATAAGTACGGGCGATCAACGACAGCAAATGTTGAATGATGTGCAAAAGATCGTAACGGACGTCATATAATTTTAAATATCTGTGAAAAAGCTACCCTTTCAAAATTGCATATATCTCCAACATATCAAAGGTTTTGAATCATCAAAATTCTTGTGATACTCGTTTTATATCACAAGTGTAAAATCCCGCCAATTTCGTTACTATCCAAGATTGTATATTATTACGTAATCCACAGTTTGGCTAAATTG
>CALLDL010000054.1 GCA_937998305.1 uncultured Desulfobacterales bacterium
ATCAGTGCCCGAAATACCGAACTGCCCGAAAATAGGAAGATGCAGTTCCGTATTGGCATCAACCTTGGAGATGTCATTCAAGAAGGTGACCGGATATATGGTGATGGCGTCAATATCGCTGCCAGGCTGGAAGGTTTGGCCGAGCCGGGTGGTATTTGCATTTCCAAGACAGCTTTTGATCACATCGAAAGTAAGCTGCCTTATGGATATGATTTTATCGGCGATCAAACGGTAAAAAACATTGCCAAACCAGTGGGTGCCTATCGGGTTTTGATGGAGCCGAGGGTGACGGTTAGAGGAAAGCTGGAAGAGGAAAAACCTGCACCAGTGCGGCGAATGCCAATTCTTGTTGGGGTAGTTGTTGTCCTTGTGTTGGCCGTTGCTGTAGGGATCTGGCAGTTTTACATGCGACGCCCGACAGTAGAGCCTGCGTCTGTGAAAAAGATGGCATATCCCTTGCCTGACAAGCCTTCCATTGCGGTCCTGCCGTTTAACAACCTGAGCGGCGATCCTGAGCAAGAATATTTCAGTGACGGAATAACCGAACAAATAATCACTGGCCTGTCCAAAATCTCATCCCTATTTGTCATCGCCCGCAACTCGACGTTTACCTACAAGGGCAAGCCTGTCAAAATCCAGCAGGTAAGTCAGGAGCTAGGGGTCAGGTACATTTTAGAGGTCAGTGTCCAGAAATCAGGCGACCGAGTGCGGATCACCGCCCAACTAATCGACTCCTCGACCGGGGCCCATATTTGGGCTGATCGCTATGATCGGGAGCTGAAGGATATTTTTGCCGTTCAAGATGATATTACTAAGAAAATCTTGACAGCCTTGCAAGTGGAGCTGGCCCATGGCGAGCAAGCCCGTTTGTGGTCACGAGGTACTGAGAATCTCCAAGCTTATCTGAAGCGCTTGCAGTCGCGCGAGAAGTGGCTTCAGATGAATAAAGAAAGTAATGCTTTGGCTCGGCAACTGGCAGAGGAAGCCATCGCTCTGGATCCGGATTATGCAAATGCCTACTCAGCTCTGGCTTCGACCTACCTCTTGGATGTGTATCTTGGATCCAGCAAGTCTCCCAAGGATTCCATGAAGCAAGCTATAGCATTTAATAAAAAGTCCCTGGCCTTGGATGACTCATTGGATGGCGCTCATAGTCAGTTAGGCATTATATATGCAATGACTCGACAGCATGACAAAAGTGTTGCAGAAGCGGAGCGGGGTGTGGAGCTTGCTCCCAATTCAGCTAGTGCTCATGATCTTTTGGGTATGACTCTCGCATATGCAGGAAGACCTGAAGAATCCATTCCGATGTATAAGAAGGCCATACGTCTTGAACCTTTGGCGCCAGGCAAATACTACTATCATTTAGGAGATGCATACCTTTTAACAGGACAGTGTGACGAAGCGATCGCAGCAGGTGAGGAAGCGCTCCGACGCGCGAGCAATAATCCGTTCGCACACCTCCATATAACCGCCGCCTATAGTATATGCGGCAGGGAAGATGAGGCACGGGAAGCGGCAAAAAGAGTCCTCAGCATAAATCCCAAATTTTCTTGCAATTATTATGCTAAAATGCTTCCGTATAAAAACCAGGCTGATATTGATCGGCATATTGGCGCTCTCCGTAAGGCGGGACTGAAGTGATGGGAAACAAGCAACTTAGATTTGAGTGAAAAATTGCGGTTAATTTTTGTTCAACGAATTTTGCAGATAGCTTGTCATAAAAACAAGTTCAAGCATTTCAACTTCCAGTACATATATCTTATTTCTTACAGAAATGCAAAAAAGGCAAACCCGGTGAAATGGATTTGCCCTATTGAAAAACGATATCACCGATTTTTTACCAGTTCCAGAACTCAAGATACCTAGCAGAAACATGCAATTCAGTCCTAAGAACTGGGATGGATGATATCACAGGTTTTTTGAGCCTCTAATTTTGGTCGATAAATTGGAGGTATCCAAACTATTATCACAGGTCTGATTCGTGTGCTTTCCCTTACATATCACAATCCACTTATTTCTTACTTTTCGATCATATCGCAAATGTTAATTTAGATTGTGATCTGAAAGTTTTTAAGATGATAACCGTTTGGATAATAGATGATGTACAACAATAATAATGAAAAAACAGATGCTAAAGATAACAATGAGCTGAATAAAACGCTTGAATATATGATCGATTCGAAGTTCCGCCGCCGTGTTAAACTCGGAGACAATTTTGACAATGTCTTCTTGAAGAGCATTATCATATTCTTCAATCGCCGTGAGTAATGCAGTTCGTTCCCTTTCAATTATTTTGGCGATATCTGTTAATGTTGTTTCCCTCTCCTTGGCCAGTTCCTTTGCAGCTTGACGAATAGTTGCATTGCGTTCCTTACTGAAACTGTTCATAAATTGTATAATCGTTTCTTCACGTTCTTTAGTAATTTGTTGTGGTAAACGATCCATGAGCTTGGCGAAATGCTCTGTTGACTCCCTAAATTTGGAGAGGTCAAACAGCAGCTGCTTTGGTTCGGGTTGTAACATTAACTCTCTGAACATTAACTCAACCTGAAAGCTTGCGATTATTTGCATTCTGCTAATCATGTATTTGGTTCTTTCTGCGGTTATTCGAATTTCATCGGCTGCCTGAGCAGCCTCTTTTACCGGGGCCAATAGACCACCAGGCAGTTTTACTTTTGAAAGTGAAGGCTTTTTACCAAGATTACCAAAATCACTGAACCGAATATAATTAACGCCGATCTGATCCGGATTATTATGACGCCATTCCACAATCAAATCATTAAGTTCTTTTTGCTGATCAGAGGTTAATACCTTTGCTGCGATGGACCAGATATCCCGCTCGGTTTTTTGTAAGGCTTTAACCACTACATCGGCTGGTTTACCGAAAACTTTGGGCTGCCAATACTCCTCCCAAACCATTCGGTTGAGCGTTACCATAACAACCATATCCAGCAGTGCGATCCCGGGTGACGGGCCGCTGGCAATATCAATAGCTGAAGAAAACGTATAGACTTTTATTCGTGAAGCTGCAAGACGGACTTTCGGCGAAGGGAGCTCACTTTCTAAATTTTCTGTAGCCCCCAAGACGATTGTCATAAAACTATCGGCAAAACTCATTATCGCGTTATGAAGTTCTTCTTGATTCATACCTATCGGATCATTCTTGGAATAGCCGGCAGACTTAACTTGTGCCGCTTGACATACTTCTGGAAATATGCAGATCGATAATAACAAGATCAGAATTATACCACGAACGAGTTTCATTCCTACACCTCCAACTTTTATAGCTTGAAATCGAATATTAAGCTTCGCAATTGTTGTGATCTATTGAGATTACCCCATGAAAATCGGACTTGTCAAAACCTGTGTTATCTTGCCAAAATCACAGGTTCAAGCATCTCAACTTCGATTACATATATCTTATTTCTTACAAAAATGCAAAAAAGGCAAACCCGGTGAAATGGATTTGCCCTATTGAAAAACGATATCACAACAATTTTTTATAGATATGATACTTGTGTAGCAGTTATCAAAGGTATTGGGTCGAAGATTTGAAAGCGAAATGGTAATAATTTTGGGCTTCAAACAATGTCACATTCTCTATCACACTTAATCGCTATACCTTCTGAAGTTGAACGCACCATGGTTCCATTACATTCCATCAAACTCTTCACGGTCGTCAGTTCTTTATTACTGGCACTCGGGATGGTGAGGTCTATAATAAACCGTGTTCCTTCCGGAAAGGAATACCACCCTTTAGTATAAATGAATGCTCCGCCAATAGATATGTCTTTGGTTTCAAGATCATAAATCTTTTTTTTGCCTGACGGAATTATGGCTTCTAATCTTGAGGGGAGCCTGACCGTATGTCTTTTATATTGGCGTCGATTCTTCATTGACAACTCCCTTTATCAGAATTTACGATAAATCTCTAATCAATGATGAATACATCTCACTTTTATATGCAAAAATCGTGCAAAATCAAATAGTTGAATCCAGAACGATGTAGATGTCAAGGATATTAAGTGGTTACATCAATTAGAGGGAGAAGACAGTCATTTTAAATCTCAAAAAAAATTATGTAATTGTGGGGTAAATTACATAAAAAACTATTACATTGTTTACATAATATTATAAATAATTCGAATGCTTATTTGCAACATTATGGTGTTGACAGGTAGGGTTTGTCGATGGCATTAAGTGATGTGGTTGATTACAGATATCTTGCCATAAGCACAACCTGAAACCGAGTCTCGTTCAGTACATATATCGTACTTGTTACAAAATTGCAAAAAAGACAGAGCTTACCAAAGACCCTGTCTTTTCTTGTTCGGTTGAGCCATTTTCATGGAGTCGTCCGAACCTGTTATATTTATCAGTTTGATGATTGATATTTGAATGAGAGGTTTACCTTGGCCCGATAGGCAGTGACCTTCCCGTCTTCAATTTTCATGTCCATTTGAGTAATTTCCGCGATTCTCAAATCCTTTAAGGCTTTGCCGGCGTTCTCCACCGCATTTTTGGCAGCCTCTTCCCAGGAAGTCGAGCTTGATCCCACCAGTTCAACAATTTTGTAGACACTTCCACTCATGGTTTACCTCCTTTCCTTAACAAAGTTCAATTCTGGACTATTATTTATCTACTTATCCACCATACTCTGAACTTTCATACGGTGAGATATCTGAAATTGATAATATTTCCTCTTAAAGATTTCCACCAAACTTGGAATAATGAATCCACACAGCAACAGCGTAATCTGGCAGTTCAAACATATTCTTCCATCCAGCTATTTGTTAATAACGATATTCTATTCACCATTCCGAGAACGGATGAGGAGCAGAGGGCGATCTATACGCTGCAGCACTCCGGCTGAGATACTTCCATAAAATGTCCTAGACAAACCGCTGCGGCCGTGACTGGCCATTGCCAATAGATCTGCATTTTCATTTTTTGCAGCATCGAGAATTGCTTTCACAACCGGACCATAGCCGATGAGAGTTTGGACGTTGATACCCTCTTCGCGAAATTGTTCTAGA
>CALLDL010000055.1 GCA_937998305.1 uncultured Desulfobacterales bacterium
CACCCGAAATCCATTTTGGGATTGGCGAACTTATGCTCGCATTTGGGGCACTTCCGGGTGGTATCGTCCTTGAAAAACTCAACCAAATGGTTGCATTCCGGACATTTTTCCTCAAAAATGGCACCTGGTTTCCAGTACCGGCTGTCCTGTCCCGGGCATTTCATTTTTTTCCTCCTATGATCAACTTTTTTTGACAGGATTAACAGGATTCACAAGACACACTCTAATCATCTTGTGAATCCTGTCGAGAAAGAATTATCCTAAAATCGCTTTCAGATCTTCATCCGGTGTCTGTATGGGCATAATATTGAACTTTTCCACCAAGACGTTGAGAATATTCGGCGAAATAAACGCGGGCAGACTCGGACCCAGTCGGATATCCTTGATCCCTAAGTAGAGCAAGCTCAGCAGGATCGCACATGCTTTTTGTTCATACCATGATATAATCATGGACAAAGGAAGGTCGTTCACTCCGCATTCAAAAGCATCTGCCAGGGCCGATGCAATTTGAACAGCGGAATAGGCGTCGTTGCACTGGCCGACGTCGAGAAGTCTCGGAATCCCGCCGATATCTCCAAGATCCTTGTCGAAAAAGCGGAATTTGCCGCAGGCAAGGGTCAGGACTACGCAATCTTCAGGTACTTTTTCCACAAACTCCGTATAATAATTGCGTCCCGCTTTGGCGCCGTCGCACCCGCCCACCAGGAAAAAATGGCGGATTGCCTTGTTCTTCACAGCTTCGATCACCGTGCCCGCAACACCCATAACAGCATTTCTGGCAAATCCGACCATCACCGACTTTCCTTGGGTGTCTTCCGTAAATCCAGATAATTCTAAAGCCCTTTCGATGACCGGAGCAAAGTTTTTATCGGCAATATGGGTGACACCGGGCCAACCCACCAGACCGGTGGTGAAAATATTGTCTTTATATGACTCTCTGGGTTTTTGAATACAATTCGTGGTCATCAAAACTGCCCCCGGAAACGCATCAAACTCTTTGGCCTGATTCTGCCAGGCGGTTCCGTAATGACCATAAAAGTGATCGTATTTTTTCAGCTCAGGATATCCATGGCAGGGGAGCATCTCACCGTGAGTATAAACATAAATTCCTTTTCCTTGGGTTTGTTTCAGGATGTTTTCAAGGTCTTCTAAATCATGCCCTGAAACCAGGATCGCCTTGCCTTTTTTAGCACCCAGAGGAACGGATGTCGGTACCGGATGCCCGTATGCCCCAGTATTTGCAGCATCCAGAATCTCCATGGCGATGAGGTTGATTTCACCGCATTTTAAAACGAGCCCAACATAATCGTCGGCACCGAGATCCTTGTTCAACGTAGCGGCCATGGCTTCATGGATAAAATCAAAAATCCTTTCATCGGTTTTTCCAAGGATTTTTGCATGATCCGCATAGGCAGCCACCCCCTTGATACCGTATATCAAAAGCTGCTGTAACGAAAGAATGTCAGGATTAATATCAGGGTCCGATTTAACCCCGACCTTTTCCCCTTGGGCCACAAGACCTTCTCGAGTGGCCTCAGGCGCGAAGTCCGCGGGCCCGCCTGAAAAATCGGTTTTGCCACCGGCCGCCGCTACTTTTACCTTGAGCTCATCTCTTAAATTTACGGTTTTGTGGATCAGTTCCACGAATCGATCGGGATCAAAATCGACGTTGGTCAACGTGGAAAAAATAGCCTCACAGGTAAAGTGGTCAATGGCGGTATCCCTGATGCCGACGTTTCGACCTTCAAGTGCCACCTGAGACAGCCCCTTTACCGCATCAATCAAAAGATCCTGAAGGGCTGCAACATCCGACGGTTTTCCGCAGACGCCTATTTTTGTGCATCCTTTACCTTTTGCCGTTTGTTCGCATTGAAAACAAAACATAATGGGCCTCCTTTGTTTATTCGGTTTAGTGGTTTTTTAAGATTCAGATTTTTGATGTATCCAAAAATGGATTTATCAGCTTTTTCCCGGCTTTTGATTCACACTATAAAGGATAAACAGAACCAGCGCCTTGACTTAAGTCAAAAAAGCGTGATAATTTTTTAAAAAAGAAAAAATCATGAAAAAAATTCTACAGATTATTTCAGATGCCCCCCTCTTCAACGGTTTATCCGAAGAGCAGTTGAACGACGTTAGACAGATTTCAGTAGACAAGTTTTGCGACAAGGGGAAGACGATTTTTTTAGAGGGCGACGACTGTAATGGGTTTTATATTGTTGCTGACGGCAAAGTAAAAATTTATAAAGTTTCCTTTGAAGGCAAAGAACATATTCTTCATATTTATGGACCCGGGAATCCCTTTGGCGAAGTTCCGGTTTTCGCCGGAAGGAAATTTCCGGCCAATGCACAGACCCTCCTTAAAAGCCACCTCCTTTTTTTTCCGAGGACGGCGTTTGTTGACCTGATATCCAAAAATCCTTCTCTTGCTCTGAACATGCTTGGCGTGCTTTCCATGCGGCTCCGCCAGTTTACCGTTCAGATCGAAAATCTTTCCTTGAAGGAAGTTCCAGGGCGGCTTGCTTCATACCTTGTATATTTGAGCCAGGAACAGGGTCGAACCGATGTTGTCACGTTAAATATTTCTAAAGGTCAACTGGCAAGCCTTCTGGGTACCATTCCTGAAACCCTGTCACGGATTCTGACGAAAATGAACCAGCAGCACTTGATCGATACCAGAGGCCGGAATATAATATTGAAAGACCTTAGCGGACTGGAAGATCTGGCGGAACACGGGAAACTTCAGTAACCGGATTTACAACCCGCAGATATTACGCGACATTCAGCTCAAAATCAGGGCATTATGCCTGATGTTTTTCGAGCACTTCGTTGGCCCACCCCATGGCGGCAATCATGTTTGGAAATCCTGTGGTGGTTAAGGACAATAAAACCGCATGCATAATCTCGTCGGGGGTTGCGCCGGCCGCTAAAGCCTTTCGGACAGAAGACATGACCCCGCCTCTGGAGTTGGCGCCCATGGCAATACCCAGCTTAACGAAGTTCTGGCATTTTTCATCCAAAGGTCCCTCTTCCCGGCATGATTTGCCCAATTGTTGATAATCCTCAAATACTTTTGGAAATTTTTTTATAAAATCTTCATAGGTTTTTGGCAAATACATCGGTCCTCCTTTCGGCGGCGCATGGTTTACATTTATTAGCGCCGTTTAGGGTTACTATGCTGTTAAATTTGCAACTTTGCAACACCTTAGATTTTTGAAAATGTTATCGCTTGTTTGAAATCGGTTTTTCAAGGAACAAAACGGTTATGTAAATTCATGATTCGATATAAAAGCGCCACTTGCAAAACATGTTTTCAGGATGAGGGTCAGGAGGTGCGAAAAGGCACTCAACCCTTATCCGATTATCAACAACTCGGGCAAAACTGCTAAATTCTTTTCGATGCATTTCTTTACAATCATATTCACCCAAACCTCGCTTGAGCCTGGCTTCCTGAGTTGGGCAGGAGGGAACGGAAATCGTCACTTCATTGTTGGATTCATGAATCTGATATCCCACAAGAATGCACCAGGGGAAAAGTTTTTGGGCCTTGACAAATCCTTTAAGCCCCTTTTCCCGAATCTGAAATCGTTCCACAAGATCTTTAGCGGCCATTGCTGATACACGGTCCCACACCCTTTCGTTGATGTGTTCGGCGGTCTGTTGATCAAATTGTTCGGTTAAATAGATAAACCAGAATGCATCAACAACACGGTAATGCCACAAAAGAAATTTCAAGTATTTTTTTAACTCCAGAGCCTCCATATCCTCGAATATTTTCATGTCCATATTGTCCCCCCTTTTTAGTTTTTGCGCGTTAGGAATATCGAAAAAACCGAAATATTGCATTTACACAGCGGACCATATGATCGAACCTGCTTCATCTTTCAGGTTTAAATGCGGCAGGCCTTCTTCATCGAATTCAATGGTTATACTGCCTTTGTTTCCCACGAGCTTCAGAACCGGTGCATTGTCCAGTACATTCAAAGTGGCACGGGGGATGTGATCCGCATCGAAGAACGTCATTAACTGTTTTTCGGGGTCGGTTGAAATTGAAACGCATTCATTTCCTTTTTGGTCTATAAGTCTGAAAGATTGAACGATGGCTTCCCGTGCGTTCAACCTGGATGTCGTCATTTCATATTCGAGTTTTTTTAAGCGAGAAATAATGATGCCTGCGGCAATAAAAATTGCCAACGGCAATACCATTGTACGAGCTTCAACGCCCAATTTTTCATAGTACCCACCCAACAAAACAATCAAAAGAATCAATACAAGCGTCATCTTCCAGTCTTTTTTATTAAACATCTATCATCCTCCACTAATGATTTTTCATTGAATACGCTAAAAAAGTTCATCTATGGTCTTTTTTTGGGAAGCGTGAAATAAAACGTACTCGAAACGCCGCTTATGCTTTCCGCCCAGATCTTGCCGCCGTGGGCCTCGACAATGGCCTTGCAGATGGCCAGTCCCAGACCTGTTCCTTCGGTCTTTGTGTCTCTTCCGGACGGAGCCGTTGAGAATTTATCAAATATGGCTTCAATATTTATTTCAGGAATACCGATTCCCTGGTCTTTGATTGAAACGGTTACCGATTCCGAATCTTGTTGAACGTTTAGTCGTATTTTTGTTTTTTGATCAGAAAATTTAATGGCATTTTCAATGAGATTCACCAGGACCTGTTCGATACGTTCCAGATCAAACTCTAAAATAATGTCACCGGGATTTTCATAGATAAGTTCAATTTTTTTCTCAATGGCCAAGGGGTTTATGATTTCTGTTACTTCATAAATCAATAGGGTCAAGTTTTCATGCTCAAAAGACCAATCGATCTTTTTGGCTTCGATCTTTGTGAAATCGAACATATCGGATACCAGATGTATAAGCCGGGTCAGGTTTTTGTCGATGATTTCAAGGTAATTTGGATTGTCTTCTATTTTAATCTTTCGATTGAGGTAGTCGATTCCTCCCCGTATCACCGTTAACGGGGATCGGAGTTCATGGGACATGTTGGCCAGAAAATCGGACTTTAGTTGATCCAGGGTTTTCAGTTCTTGGTTAGCTTCGGAAAGTTCAAGCGTTGCCTGGGCAATCTTTTCTTCCAAAGAATCGCGTCCTTTTGAAAGCTTTAAGGCCATATGGTTAAAAGCTAATCCCAGCATTTCGAATTCATCTCCAGTATTAATATTTACCCGTGCATCCAGGTTACCTCGACCGATTTCACTGGTCATCTTTTCCATTTCCTGGAGCGGTTTAATAACCACACGACGCATCAGAAAAAAAAGAGTAAAAATCGTCAGAACAATAAGACTGGTTCCATAGATGGCCAGCTTGACGTGATTGATTCTAATGGCAGAAGCCATGCGGTCCACTGACAAAAATACGCTCAATCCACCCCTGACGGCATTTGGAGATTTTTCTTTTGCTTTGTGGCATTTAAGACACCCCTTTTCCATATAGAGCGGCACCATATATTGAAAATAGTGTTTCCCGTCCCGGGTTTCATATCGAAAAATTTCCGTTATTTTTTTTTGTTTAAAATGATTTAATGCCTTTTTTTCAAAATCGTCCGGCATGTTTTCTGGATTTAGCGGCCTCAAGCTGGCAAGACGAAATTGGTAAAGATCCTGTTTTAGAGAATACTGAGACAGCTTTCTTGTTACCATTGCAGGGGAAAATCGCTGATACCATCCTCTGGAAGTTTGAAGCCTGTCGTCGATAAAAAAGGTTGTATTCTTTGCGCCTTTGCTCTCCAAGGGTACCATGACACCGCCACAGTCGGTGATCCACTGTCGGGTTAAAATAACCTGTCTGGATAGTACTCTCGCTTGGGTCAGCACTTGTTCTTTGGCCTGTTTCTCATTCTGGATACCTGTCCAGGTAAAAATAATACCAAGAACCGGCACAATAATCAGGATAATGCTCAAAAGGAATTTAATTTGAAGCGAAAGGTGTAATTTTTTCACAATTTAAACCTCGTATATCGGGGTTAATCGTTGTTGCCCATTTGTGTATTATGCAGGTAAAAAACATGGAGAAAGTAAACATCCAAATTGCAAAACAATCTTACTTTATTTGATACGGAGAGTCAAATTCATCGAATTTAAAGCAAAGACAAGATATTGCTTTGTTTAGAATTGTTTTACAGATAACGTAAAATGATGTACGTATGGTGTAAAAGGTGTTGCAATTTTGTCTACTAGCAAGAAAATCCTTGTACGTAAAATCACGGATTTCAATTATATGTTGTTTTTGTAATTGATGGATTTTCAGTGGCGGACGTTCAGTGTTGTTTTCCGGTGAAGAATAGGGACAGGTTAATTTCCATGGCAGATGGGATCCAAAAAAACAGCCACCGTATTCTGGTCGTGGATGATGACAAAGATATCGTTCAGACCATTAAAGGGAATCTGGAACTTGACGGCTATGAGGTGCTGACCGCATTTGACGGAAAAATCGGCCTTCATATCGCAAAGACCAGCCGACCGGACCTGGTGATTCTCGATTTAAATCTTCCGGATATCGACGGAATCAAAGCCTGTGAGATCATGCGAAGGGAATTCAATTTTCCGATTATCATGCTCACCGCTCGAGACGGAGTTGCGGATAAAGTGCTGGGGCTTGAATGCGGTGCCGATGATTATATGGTAAAACCCTTTAACTTTTTGGAACTTTCGGCAAGAATTAAGTCTATCTTTAAACGAGTGGAAAGAAGCCTGGTAAAGAATTTATACGAGTATAATGATCTTTCCATAAATTTTAAATCAAGAAGCGTTTCCATTTATGGAAAAAATGTTAAATTGACCAAAACTGAATATGAATTGTTGGAACTCTTTGTTTCTTATCCCAATGAAGTCCTCTCCAGAGAATTCATCCAAGAACAGATATGGCGTGATTCCCAGCTGTATCAGACAAGCCGTGCGGTTGATGTTCACGTTCAGCGGCTTAGGAAAAAAATTGAATCTGAAGTCGAAACACCGAAATATATTGTTACAGTGGCCGGTGTGGGATATAAGTTTCAGACAAGTTAGGTGCGTAAATTATAAAATTCAAACCGTTTAAGGCAAAATAATTTAGGGCAAAATAATTAGAAAAAACATAATTATAGGACAATTATTCTGCCATTAATCATTTTGCTTAATTGGAAATTTTTGTTTAGCCGGAAAGGAAACATGGTAGCATTTAAGCTAAAATCGAGTCATTGGATTGTAGATGAAAATGACGATATTATCATCGGCGAAGGGAGAATGAAAATTCTGGAACACGTTGAAAATACGGGGTCTATTAATCAGGCCGCGAAAATGATGAAAATGTCTTACAAAGCGGTTTGGAGTAAAATTAAGTACACGGAAAAACATTTGAATGCCAAAATCCTTCATTCGGACAAAAAAACGGGAAGCCGTTTGACCAGAGAAGGAAAAGCGCTTTTGGAAAAATACCGGCTTTTGAAAAAAGAATGTATGGTTGCAGATGATAGAATATTTAACAATATTTTTAAAACCTAATTTGACCGTTTCAAATTTTTAAAATGGTTAATTTAACAATATTTTTAAGGTATTCGGACATTTTGAATTTCAATAATTTGAAACCCTACGGGATTTCCAATTTCACCGCATCTACTGCGTCAGATGTCGTTCCGCATAGACGACTATGGCGAAACAACATTTTCCTTGTATCTGGGGCAAACTTGAAAATCGCTCAACTTAGGTTGAATAAATGCTTGCTGAAGATAAGAATCTCATAAGGTTAAAATACTTCGAACTTACTAAGTTAACATCATGAAAATATCAAATAAAAAAACATCCCCTCCTTTTGTTTCCGTCGTCGGTAACTCAGGATCGGGAAAGACGACTTTTATAGAAAAATTGATCCCTGAACTGATCGGTCGAGGTCTAAAGGTTGGCACCATTAAGCACGATGTCCATGGTTTTGAAATGGACAAACCCGGAAAAGACAGCTGGCGACATAAACATGCCGGTGCATCTGCCACTGTTATTTCATCTCCCTATCAAATCGGGATGGTTATGGATGTGGCGCATGATCACAAGCCGGATGAGTTGTTATCCTATTTTAATGGAATGGACATCATATTGACTGAGGGTTACAAACGGGGGGATCACCCCAAAATGGAGATATTTAGAACGGAGATCATAAACGAGCCGTTGTGCAAAAACGACAGGTCTTTGCTTGCCCTCATCACCGACTCAGATGTCGATCTTGATGTGCCTGTATTTTCCTCAGGAGCCGTTAAACAGGTTGCCGATTTTTTGATCAAACATTTCAATCTTGTTCGTTCCATCAATAACCCCTAATATAAAAAAGCCGTTTGATGTTACAACTTTTACAATTTTGTTGCTTGACGGTTTTAATATTATACATGATATATGTAATGATAGAAATCTATCAGAGATACTTTGTGTCTAAACTGGTCTATATGGCTTAATTACAAGACTAACTCGGAAACGACATCATGAAAAAACACTTCATATGGGTGTCTCTCGTTTTATTGGGTGTTGTCATCGCCTTTCCGCTGTTTAGTATGACCTACTATACCATGGTACGTACCTCCACTCCCGATTTTTGTGCCACGTGCCATGAGATCAAACCGGCAGTGATTGCCTGGCGATCCTCCACCCATGTCAACAATGCCCATGGATTCGTGGCCGACTGCATGGACTGTCATCTGCCGGCTCCCCACAAGACTTTTGACTTCTTCTTTGCCAAAACCTATCATGGTGCCAAGGACGTGGTTAAGCATTTCTTAATAAAAGAATACGATCGCAATAAAAACCGGGAGGCTGCCTACGACTCCTTTGAAAACGCCCAGTGCCAGAAGTGCCACAGAAATCTGCTGACCATGCCTGGCAAGCGAGGTGCCATGCTGGCACACCGGTCGGTGCTCTATGCTCGTCCTGGCTATGAAAAAAAGTGCGTGGACTGCCATTACGATCTGGTTCACAATGAGAGTCCGTCTGTCATATACAAGCAGTATCGGCGACTTCCCTATCAGGCCAAGGGCCTGCGAAAACTGTAACCAACCAATATACATAGAATGTTTCATCTCTTTTTTAACTGAAAGGAGAAAGACCATGAGGCAAAAATTTTTATTCATCGAAGCCGGGTTGCTGACGGTTATTCTGGTGCTGTCCGGTGCTGTGCAGTCGGTTAATGCACAGCAGAATTTCCCCAAGGTGAAGGAGTTCCGGATCGAACGCAGCATACCGCCCGAGGCGGTGGCATGCATCGAATGCCACAAGGCCACCAACCCCGGGATTTTTGACGACTGGGCCCGAAGCCGTCACGCCAGTGCCGGCATTACCTGCTTGGACTGCCATTTGGCCCAACCCGGCGATACCGATGTGGCCAAAGCACATGAGAAGTACTACAGCCAAAAGGACCTTCCATACGGAGAACAAAAGTACAAGGTACCCATCGCCTCAATCGTCACACCGAAGGACTGTTCCCGATGCCATCCCGACGAGGTGACCCAGTACAGCAAGAGCAAGCATGCCAACACCATCGAGATCATATGGAAATTAGACCCCTGGTTGAACAAAGGCATGAACTCTGACAACGAACGCAAGACCGGTTGCTTCAACTGCCATGGAACGGTAATTAAGCTTGACAAAAACGGCGCCATTGATCCTGCCACCTGGCCCAACGCCGGTGTTGGCAGACTGAATGTTGACGGGAGTAAGGGGGCGTGCACTTCATGTCATACCCGCCACCGCTTTTCTGTGGCTGAAGCAAGAATGCCCGAGGCTTGCGACCAGTGCCACTTGGGACCTGATCATCCGCAAATAGAAATTTATGAAGAGTCCAAGCATGGAACGATTTATCATGCCTATAAAGACGAATACAATTTTAATGCAGCCCCCGGTACCTGGACACCGGGCACGGATTATCGTGCTCCGACCTGTGCGGCCTGCCATATGTCCGGTTCCGGAAAGGTCATGGGAACCCATGACGTAACCGAGCGGCTCTCCTGGGAGACTCAGGCACCGCTGACAATCCGCCCCCAGGATTTCAAACCCTTTCCTTCGGGAACCGACTGGAAAGTGGAGCGGGAAAAGATGAAAAATGTATGTCGTGCCTGCCATGGTGATTCCTGGATCAACGATTTTTATCACGGATTCGACAAAGCAGTGGAAGACTACAACGAAGTCTACTTCAAACCGGCCAAGGCAAAGCTGGGAGAGCTTTATGAAAAAGGACTGCTGGACAAGACCAAATTTTTCGACGAGCGTCTCGAAGTGGAGTTCTATGAACTGTGGCATCATGAGGGCCGGCGTGCTCGCATGGGTGTCATGATGATGGCTCCGGACTACGCCTGGTGGCATGGATTCTATGAGTGCAAATTGCGTTTTGCCAACTATATGGAAGAGGCCAACCACCTGATCGAAACCGGCGAAAAGGCTTATGTCGCCAAAGATTTTCCCAATGCCACGGGAGATACACAGAAGCCACCGAAAATCTTCGGCAACAAATAATTCAGGGATCGGGGTGTTTTTGTTTGTTAAATCGCTTTATGGATAATGCTTTTTTTCAAACCGTGTAAACTCGTGGTTAAAGGATCGTAAAGAAAGAACAGAGTTCAATATAAAAACAATAGGTTCGAGTTAGAATAAACCCTTTCTTGCTTTTGAAATGTTTCGGTATGCATCTATTCTTTCTAACGATCCCTAAACCTCTCAAACATTACACGCTTTTTAAAAAAGATTATCCATTCCGCTCTTCAAGCCAGAGGAGAATATATAAATGTTGACAATAAAAACTCCCCAACCCCTCAAATAATTATCTGTCAACTTATAGAACTGGCCTTCGCCCTCCTGAATGAGCGGAGATCAGAGCTGTAAAGGTCCTATGGCCCCCACTTTTTGTAGCACATTTTGAATTAGAATTTGTGCTAAATTTCTCTGCGAAGATAATACTGAAATACATTCATCAACCCAATCGAGCTGTTGGATATTTTACTTTTATCATTATTGGGTGACAAAAAATTTTTTCGGCCCATTGATTCAAAGGCTTTTTGGCAACATTGGGGGAGTGAAACTTGAAAATATTAATTAATCTATAAAAAAATAGGGAGGCGTTATGAGAAAAATATTAATTTTAGGATCCGGCGCAGGCGGCACCATTGTGGCCAACATGCTTCGAAAAGAGCTGGTGGAGTCCGAATGGGAAATCACCATTATCGACCGGAAGGAGCAGCACCATTACCAGGCCGGCTATCTTTTTATACCGTTTGGTGTTTATTCGGAAAATGACGTTATCAAACCCAAGAAGGAATTCATCCCCAAAGGTGTCGATTTCGTGGTGGATAACGTACTCAAGATCAATACGGATGAACGTCGCGTGGAGACAGAAAAAGGGGATCAATATGATTACGACTGGTTGGTGATCGCCACAGGATGCGATATTGCCCCTGAGGAAATTGACGGCATGATGGACGGATGGCGAAAAGATATTTTCGATTTTTACACCCTGGACGGGGCGCTGGAACTGTATAAGAAGTTGAAATATTTCGATTCCGGCAAGGTCGTTCTAAACATCGCCGAAATTCCGTTCAAATGTCCCATTGCACCTCTGGAATTTGTATTTATGGCCGACTGGTTTTTTAAGGTCAATGGGGTGCGGGATAAAGTGGACATCGAATTTGTAACCCCTTTGGACAATGTGTTTACTAAACCCGTGGCTGCCGGGATTCTGGCGGATTTTGCTGCCAAGAAGAACATCAAGGTGACACCGTTTTTTGATCTGGCCCAGGTCAACGCCAATGAGAAGACCATAGAATCCGGCAAAGGTGAAAAGGTTGGATACGATCTTCTGGTGGCCATACCCCCCAATGTGGGAGATAAAGCGCTGATCGAATCGGATGTTTCAGATGAAGTGGGGTTTGTGCCTACGGACAACCATACCCTAAAGGCCGAAAAGCTCGATCGGGTGTTTGTGGTTGGGGACACCACCAATGTTCCCACATCAAAAGCCGGTTCCGTAGCCCACTACCAGGCCTATACACTGGTTGAGAATCTGGTTCGTGAGATCGACGGTAACGAAGCCAAGCCCACTTTTGACGGACATGCCACCTGTTTTCTGGCATCTGGATTTGAAAAAGCCATTCTTCTTGATTTTAATTACGATGTGGAGCCGTTGCCCGGCAAATTTCCATTTCCCGGAATGGGGCCCTTTTCCCTGCTTCAGGAGAGCTTAAGCAATCACTGGGGAAAAATGATGGTTCGGTGGGTTTATTGGAACCTGATGATGAAAGGCCTTGACATGCCGCTGGAACCGCAAATGAACATCGCCGGAAAATTACGAAAAGTGGCATAAAGGAGGTGACGGCAATGAATCATGAAGAAATCATTCTAAATCGACTCGAGCGGCTGGAACAGGAAATCGCACCGGTTGCCGATTCTGCCAGATCTATCAGCGAACTCAGAGAAGAATTAACCCCCCGGGTCAATGAGGCAGTCAAGGCCCTTATTGTTGAACTTGCTGACATTGAGGCCGATTTTCAGCTGGAAGACCTGCTGTTTTTCATTAAAAAAGCCATGAGAAATGTCCGAAATCTGACCTATTCTCTGGATCAATTAAAAAACATTATCGATTTTGCTTTGATAGCAGAGCCTTTACTCAAATCCACGGTTCCCCAAATAATCTTTTATATGGATGACCTGGAGCGAAAAGGCGTATTTAACCTCTTAAGCACTTCTTTGGAAATCATTAAAAAAACAGCTGAAACATACACGGCTGAAGATATGACGCAGATCGGAGATGGGCTAGTAAGGCTTCTTGGCATTGTCAAGAAACTGACCACCCCTGAGGCATTGGAATTATTGGACAGAGCGGCTGAGGTTCCCTCAAGGGTAGATCTTTCCCGGACAAAACCTGCAGGCGCATGGGGTATGCTGTGGGCCATGGGGAACCCTGACGTCAAGGATGGTCTGGGGGTTTTGCTGGAGCTGACAAAAGGACTGTCCGCGCTTAAGGCATGAGACACCCGGGCCACACCATGGTGATCCATACGGCATGCTTGACAAATCCATACAGGCTGTCAGAATATATTATAATTACATGAAAATGTAAAATATGAGGGCCGCCACCTTTTTCGTTGAGATAAAACGTGAAAGCGGTGTAAGGTGATCCGTATGGAAATAGAACATACGTTGAGAAGCTGCGAGTTTTTCGAGTTGCTGGAAACAGGTGAGTTGTCTGAGATCTCGAACCTCGGTCAGATGATGACATTTGAGAATGGAGAATATGTTTTTCGCCAAGGGGATTATGGAGAGCATATTTATATTATTGCCGAGGGACAGATATACCTGGAAAGAGCTGTGGATTTGGGCGCCCACAAAGGTAGTGTCGTCATCGAAGTCCTTGGGAAAGGCAGAGTCTTGGGGTGCTGGTCAACACTCTTGGATATGCCCCACATCCTCATGTCTTCGGCGGTTTGTAAACAACCGACGAAGATTGTCGCCATAAAAGGGGCTGAGTTAAGGCGGATAATGATCGGCAACGCAGAACTTGGATTTAATCTAATGGAAAGACTTTGTTTCTTACTTCGGGATAGAATACAGGCCGCATACGGAGCGATGGAGAAGATTTAGCCCCTTTGACCGGCATGCTCCCCGCAAGCCCCGTCCTTTAGGGCGGGGAGGCTTCACTGTTAATAACATTTCAGTTCCCTGCCCAAAATTTAGTGACTCGCAAACCGCACTTGAAAAGGGTTTGTTTAAGAGAGTGAAACGGTTGCGTATAAACATCACATGGGACAAACAATCTAATCATACACGACAGAGAGGATAATGAAGGCAACGGCCAAGGATGTAATGTACACAAAATTTAATACACTTCGTCCCGACATCGCGATTAGCGAGGCCGTAAGGACGTTCAGGAAAGCCAGTGAAAAAGAGCAAAAAAAAGTTTTCGGGATGATGGTTACGGACGAGGCCGGACGTTTGATCGGGATGATTTCCATGTACGATATTCTTCTATTCATACGCCCCAAGCATATCCACATTTGGGGAATGATGGAAGACATTGATCTTGAGGGTCTGGTTGACAACGCCTGCAAAAAAGCCAAATCGATCTTTGTTGGAGATATCATGACCACCGATGTTATCACCGTCAAACCGGAAACCCATTTAATGATGGTATTGGATATTATGATTAAAAAACACGTGCGTCGAATACCCGTATTAGATGGGGAAAAAGCCATCGGAATCGTTTATATTTCTGATCTTTTTTATCATCTTCTTGAAAGGCTAGATTCATAGAAATGGATAAATATAACATATTATTTCTGCCGCATAATATTGAAGTCACCGTTATGAAAGGAGAAAATCTAATCCGTGCCGCCATGGATGCAGGGGTTCATATTAATGCATCCTGCGGTGGAGAAGGCGTTTGCGGGAAGTGCCGCGTTATTATCGAAGATGGAAATGTTGAAGGCGGCATAACAGAAAAATTAGATAAAAAAGACATTGAAAAAGGCTATCGGCAGGCATGTCTGTCTGATGTTTTAAGTGATCTTGTGGTTCGCATTCCCATCGAATCGGAGGTTGATGCCGGCGTGCTCAACTTACAAAAAACACCTCGAAAGACGGCCCGAATTTGGGAAATGAATTTCGAAGAATTAAAGGATAAAGGTCTTTTCATGCCTCCGGTGGAGAAGAAATATCTCGAACTTCCAGAACCGACCTCTCAAGATAACCTTCCGGATGTGACAAGATTGATTTCCTTTTTAAAAGCAAAACACGATGAACATCGTCTGGTGGTTCAACTTTCGGTGATCCGGAAAATTTCCGATATATTAAGACAAGGCGATTTCAAAGTAACGGCCACGCTCGCCCGACCCGTGCAATCCGGAAGAAAGACGCATATCATACATGTTCAGCCCGGGGATACCACCAACCGGAACTATGCCATTGCCGTGGACATCGGCACAACAACCGTATACGCGCAGTTGGTTGATCTCATATCAGGCGATGCCCTGGCTCAATTTGGCGACTACAACGGACAGATCAGCTATGGCGAAGATATTATCAGTAGAATTATTTATGCGGGAAAACCGGGAGGCCTTGATAAGCTTCATGAAGTGGTCATCGCAACTATCAACAAATTAATTAAAAAAATGGTGAAAAAAGCACGGATCGATCCGGATGAAATTTCCACGATTACGATGGCAGGAAATACAACAATGACGCAACTCATGCTGAAGGTAAATCCCAAGTACATCCGGCTTTCACCTTATGTGGCCGCCTCAACCCTCTATCCGCCTATCAAGGCGATCGATCTGGATCTTACCTTGGGAGATCATGTAACGGCCTTGGTGTATCCGGCGATTTCGAGTTATGTGGGAGGTGATATCGTGGCCGGTGTCATGGGATCAGGAATGTATCGTACGGAAGAACTGACGCTATTTATGGATATCGGAACCAATGCCGAAATTGTCATCGGAAATAAAGATTGGTTGGCCTGTGCCTCCTGTTCCGCAGGTCCGGCATTTGAGGGTGGTGGGGTTAAATTTGGAATGCGCGCTGCCAAAGGAGCCATCGAGGATTTTTCCATGGATCCTGTATCGTTTGAGCCGATGAATATCACCATCGGTAATGTCAGACCAAAAGGTATCTGCGGTTCCGGACTCATTATTATTGCTGCCACCATGTTTGAAATGGGTGTTATCGATAACCGGGGTAAATTCAATCGTGACCTTAATACGTCTCGTATACGGGAAACCGAGGGTATTTATGAGTATGTGCTTGCATGGAAGCATGAAACCCGGATTGACCGGGATATTACGCTCACAGAACCGGACCTTGATAATCTCATCAGGGCAAAAGGGGCTATATACAGCGGTTGCATGACCCTTCTCGAGGAAGTGGGCCTAAAGATTCAAGACATTGACCGCATTTATCTGGCAGGCGGGTTTGGCAGTTTTGTGGATCTTGAAAAGGCGATGGTTATCGGACTTTTGCCGGAAATAGATCCGGATCGGATTCGGTTTGTCGGCAATGGATCTTTAATGGGTGCAAAGATGAGCTGTCTAACCAACCGTATCAGAAAGGACGTTGTTGAGGTTACCAAGCGGATGACAAATTTCGAACTGTCGGAGACCCCGTCTTTTATGGACAATTATGTGGCTGCTCTTTTTCTGCCGCATACCGATATGGACCAGTTTCCCAAATTAAAGGCACGCCTTGAGAGGCGAAGGGCTTTGCAGTAAGGTCTCGTTCGGATAATCAACCGCTTTTTAGGTCTTGAGCCAGAACGTTATGTATAATAATGTCTTATTCCTTCCTTTGCTCATTGCTGACTACCGATAAACCAGCTTCGGTGTTTCCATAATCACTTTGGTATCCGGAGGCACCGATTTGGTAATCCAGACATTTCCTCCGATTACGGAACGCGCACCAATAACGGTATCGCCTCCCAGAATTGTTGCACCCGAATACACAATGACATCGTCTTCAATGGTTGGATGGCGTTTTTTACCCCTCAGTTGTTCTCCGGCATCTTTTGGAAGTGAAAGGGCGCCGAGAGTGACGCCTTGATAGATTCGAACATTTTTGCCGATAACGGTGGTTTCTCCGACCACCACACCGGTTCCGTGATCGATCACAAAACTTTTTCCGATATCGGCGCCGGGGTGAATATCGATGCCGGTTAAACTGTGAGCATGTTCCGTCATGATGCGGGGCAGAAGCGGAACCTGAAGTTCAAAAAGCTTATGGGCCACCCGAAATACGGTCATGGCAAAGATCCCGGGATAGCTGAAAATAATTTCATCATGGCTTTTGGCTGCGGGATCCCCTTCATATACAGCCCGAACATCCGTGGCCAGTGTTTTTCTGATGGATGGAATCGATCCCAAAAGAGAAAGGGCCATTTTTTGTCCTTGTTCATCACACTCGGTGCAAGGGAGATCGTATCTGAAACAATCGTGCCGAATGCTGTGGGCGATCTGAATTGAAAGCATGTCAAATAAAACCGAAACCGCTTGCCCCATGTAGTATTTCAGGTTGCCCGGATCGATTTTTTCCCGTGTAAAATATCCCGGAAAAAGGACTTCTCTCAATTTGTTTATGATATCCACTACGTACCCTTCAGAAGGAATCGGCTCGTAGTCGATATGGGTAAAACTCTCTTTGTCGTAACAGCTGTCGATAATGCTTTCGGCAACATCGGGAAGTTGTTGTTTGAATCTGCTCAAAGATTCCGCATCGATTCGGCAGGAAGGGTCAATTTTATTAATATCCTTTTTCATTGGTATGTCTCCAAAGTTTTGATATTCATTAACAATGTTTATTTTGTTACTACGATGTGGTATTAATTGTCAATATAAAACAATTTCAAAAAACCCATGAAACAGCTGAAACATGGCTTGCTGATAAAGAGCGCTTTCAAAATATATAGTGATTATCCTTTACTGCTGAAATCAGATAAAAAAACCATCATAAAATGAATTTATATATAAATGCGGATGCGAAACCTGGGTTATAATAGATACTTAATAATTAAAAATCCTGCTATTAAAAGTGCCGTGAATAGAATGGCAAGAATGTTGAAATATTTATCGATAAAGGACTGAATGCCTGGGCCGAATATGTAAATAAGCCCTCCCACAAGGAAAAAACGTGCAGATCGAGATACCAAAGATGCCATAACGAATACAGAAAAATTGATTTTAAAGGCACCGGCGGCAATCGTAAAGACCTTGTAGGGTATGGGCGTGAATCCTGCTATTCCGACGGCCCATGCATCGTATTTATTGTATAGCACTTCAATATATTCAATTTTTGGGGTGAGACCGTAAAAATCGACGATACGGGTACCGACTGAAGCCATAAACTGCCACCCGATAAGATAGCCGAAACATCCTCCAAGGACAGATCCTGCGGAGCAAATCAATGCATATTTCAGTGATTTTTTGGGTATGGCAACAGCCAGCGCGATAAGGAGAATATCCGGAGGTATGGGAAAAAAAGAGGATTCGCTAAAGGCCAGCAAAAACAAAGCCCAGGATCCATAGGGTGTTTCCGCCCAGTGAAGAACCCAGTCATATAAACGACGAAGCATTGATTACGCCCTCCATCCATATTCACCCACGAGTTTGACAAATCTGCAACCCCCTAGATTTGTTTTGCGGATTCCATGTTCATCCTTGTAAAGTTTAATGAGCTCCTGGGAATACAGATCTCCCACGGGGATTACCATACGGCCTCCCACCGCAAGCTGACTGACGAGGGGTTTTGGAATGATAGGTGAACCGGCTGTAACAATAATTCCGTCAAAGGGGCTTTCGTTTTCCCAGCCCGAAGTGCCGTCAGAATACTTGGTGACAATATTATGATAGCGAAGTTTATCAAATAACTTGCGGGATTGTGTGTAGAGCGGGTAAATTTTTTCAATGGTATAAACGCGAAACACAATTTCAGCCAGAATTGCAGCCTGATATCCTGATCCTGTTCCTATTTCAAGAATCCTGTCGTCTTTCCCGGGTTGAAGCGCCTGAGTCATTTCGGCGACGATATACGGCTGTGAAATGGTCTGCTGTTCTCCGATTGGGAGCGGAAAATCACCATAGGCCTGATCTCTTAGGGCATCACTAACAAAAAGGTGTCGAGGAACCTTATGCATAGCTGCCAAGACCTTTGGGTCGGTGACGCCTCGAGCTTCAATCTGCCGTCTGACCATTTCTTGACGCTGGCGCTCGTATTTTATGGAGTTTTCATCCAAAATATAAAGCCTCCATTTTCTCCAGAACATTTATTTTAGCATTGAAAGTCGGACCTTCTGGTTCAGAATTTTTTTCTAGTACGAATGTTTGTCAGGCCTTTGTGTACTGATAACTGAATTGTGGCACCAAAATTTCCTATCAAATCAGAGGAATTGCGTCAAGAATTTAGAGTCTGAAATCAAATAGTTTTACAATAAATCCATTTTTTCTTTCATCGAGCGTTTTAATATGGTGTTAAATCATTTCATGAATGGTTTATTTCAGAAATAGGAGTGGTTTTTTGACACATCGCTCAGCAGACAATGCTTTTTTCCAAATCGCATAATCCTTTGAAAAATTGATATTAAACACTTATATAAATAAAGCTCTTGATTTTTTATTAAAATATTACATAATCTATCACAACGTTTTGGAAATCGTTACAAAATGTACAACAAAACCAGAAACATTATATTCTGCACCCTTTATCCGGAGTTATCAAGCGAATTCCTCGCTGTTTGTCAAAACAAAACTTGAGATTTCGTTTCCACGGGGCAACAGAGTATCTTTTCATGTTGAATAACTTCTGAATCGGATCGGACGAACCAGCCCAATGAAGAGTATAAGACATCTCAAATTGTGTAGTTTACTTTTGATACTTGTTATATTGTTTGGTGTTAGTGGATATATGGCTATCGAAGATTGGGATTTTTTAGATGCTTTATATATGACCGTCACAACGCTCACCACCGTGGGGTACGGCGAAGTGCACGAAGTGAGCAATTTAGGACGGATATTCACGATTTTATTTATCATCATCAGCGTGGTCTATTTTTTGTATATTGCCGGTGCCGTTGTACAGTTTATGGTCGAAGGCCAAATCAGAACCATACTAGGGAGGAGAAGCTTGGATAAAAAGATTGATCGATTGAAAAATCATTATATTATTTGTGGGTATGGGCGTATCGGAAAAACACTTTGCACGATGCTAAAAAGAAAGGCGGTTGATCTGGTTGTTATTGAGAAAGATAAAGAC
Source organism: uncultured Desulfobacterales bacterium (assembly GCA_937998305.1). Classification (GTDB taxonomy): domain Bacteria; phylum Desulfobacterota; class Desulfobacteria; order Desulfobacterales; family UBA11574; genus UBA11574. Next base: position 19,752 of record CALLDL010000055.1, read on the forward strand.
ATCATACCGATTATGGTTGAGAATAAAATTTTCTATATATCGGGCGACGCCGGAGATGAAACCAATCTGATTAAAGCTGGAATACGGCACGCTAAAGGTTTAATAGCAGTTCTGGCTACGGATACGGATAATGTTTTCCTGGTGTTGACCGCCAGGCAGCTTAACCCTGATCTTTATATTATGGCAAATGCTTCTCGCAACGAGTCAAAACCCAAACTACTGGCTGCAGGTGCCAACCGGGTGGAGTTGCCCTATGATATGGGTGCCGTGAGTATGGCCCAGCGGATCATTCGTCCAACAGTGACAAATTTTCTGAATCTTGCTCTTGCTCAAAAACGTAAAGATATTCAAATGGAAGAGATACCGGTGGGCCCTTCTTCGGAACTTGTCAATGTTATGCTTAAAGATTCAGGTATCCGACAGCAGTTTAATCTGATCATCATTGCAGTAAAAAAACCAGACGACAGTATGCTGTTTAACCCTTCTTTTGAGGCAGTTATCGAGAGCGGTGATACCGTTATTGCTGTGGGGCAGGAAGAGAATCTTAAGAAGCTGGAAAAAATATTGAATCCAACGAACAGATAAGGGTTTAATGGTTTTCACTCAAGTTTCGCATCTTTTAGTTTTAGCAACGCCAATACAGCGTAGAAGGCTGAAATAAATTTTAAAGATAAAATCTATGTGCGCGATCGTTAAACACAAAAAAGCCGCTTCTATATTTTATATATGATTCGTTTTTCTGTAATAATGATATCCACATGCCTGTCATGGGCTTCCATTTGTATTTGAGGAACGATCTGATCTTCAAATGTCAGAGCAACCTTTCTTGTGGTAATTGGCAGTTTTGGGATAAGCCGGTCATAATATCCATCACCGGATCCTATCCTTCCACCCTTTTCGTCGAAAGCAACACCGGGAATGATTGCAATGTCGATGCATTCAATGGGTACAATGTTACATTGGTTTGGATCCGGCTCCAACGTTTTCCTGGGCCCTATCGTTAAGTCTGTATCAAGGTTATCGATTTTCATCAATTTCATTTCATATTTTGTTGTAACAAAAGCAGGAAGAATAACTATTTTTTTGTAGTTTAAACATCTTTTGATTATCTTTCGGCTATTCACTTCACAGTTACTGTTAATGTAAAGTAAAACAATGTTAGCCTCCAGAAAATTGGCAAATTCAAAGAGCCGCTTTTCTATTCTCTGGGTTTTATCTTGAATCTCTTTATCAGAAAGTGCGGCCAATGCATTTTCAACATTACCACGAATTTCACCTTTTGTTTGTCGGATTTCCTCCATAGACATTCTCTCCCACGCGAATATTTTGAAATTATTTTATATTATACAAACTTGAGGAATAATGTCAACTCGCAATAATCATTGACTATATAACATGCTCATGATACTGATCAATAACCTTTTTTGAACGTGAAAGACTGCAATATTAAGCTTGGAAATCAGATAAAAATGAGAAACAAATATAGCCGTCAAGAGTCGGTAATCATCCGAGCAAATTGCGCGTTAGAAAAATATGGGGACTGTTATGCTGGAAATTAAATTTGTAAGACAAAACCTTAAACAAATTGAAAAATCACTTGAAAACAGAGGTGAAACAGCAGATCTGGAAAGCTTCAAACATTGTGATACAAAACGAAAATCCCTTTTGCTCGAGATAGAGGACTTAAGGCACCGTAGAAATATTGTTTCTGAACAGATCGCACTCATGAAGAGAAACAAAGAAGACACAGATGATCTTGTGGCAAAGATGCGCCAGGTTGCCGACAGGATCAAGGCACTGGATCATCATTTATCCGAAAATGAAGATAAGATAAACCATATTCTTTTCAGGATACCGAATTTACCCCATCATTCAGTGCCGATAGGGAAGGATAGTTCCGAAAACCCTGTTATTAACAAGGTGGGTACTGTGCCTGATTTCGATTTTGAACCACAGGCACACTGGACTTTAGGTGAAAATCTCAAGATTTTTGATTTTGAGGCCGCATCCAAAATCACCGGTGCACGTTTTCCCCTCTATTTAGGGGCTGGTGCTCGGCTGGAAAGGGCACTCATCAATTTTATGCTTGACATTCATACGACGGAGCACGGTTATAAAGAAATCCTTCCTCCCTTTATTGTAAACCGGGACAGTATGACAGGCACCGGCCAGCTGCCTAAATTTGAGGAAGACCTTTTTAAGCTTCAAGGATGGGATTATTTCATGGTGCCCACAGCCGAAGTTCCTGTGACCAATATCCACAAAGGCGAAGTTCTGGATGAAGAAGTACTGCCGATTCTCTATACAGCCTATACCCCTTGTTTTCGTTCCGAAGCGGGTTCTTATGGAAAGGATACAAGGGGCCTTATTAGACAGCACCAGTTTAACAAGGTTGAATTGGTCAAATTTGCCAAGCCTGAAACTTCTTATGATGAGCTCGAGACCCTTTTAAATAATGCAGAAACCATTTTAAGTTATCTCGAAATTCCGTATCAGGTTATCAATCTCTGTACCGGAGACCTTGGCTTTTCCGCGGCAAAAACCTATGATATTGAAGTATGGATGCCCGCACAAGGTGTGTACAGAGAGATTTCGTCATGCAGTAATTTTGAGAGTTTTCAGGCCAGACGTGCCAATATAAGATTTAAAAGAAAAGGAAAAAAAGGGACTGAATTTGTTCATACACTTAACGGATCCGGTCTCGCAGTTGGACGAACCGTGGCCGCTTTGCTCGAAAATTATCAGCAGACTGACGGGTCTGTGCTCATTCCCAAGGCCTTGAGACCATATATGGGGGGAATGGAGAAAATTGAAAAGTGAAACCCGAAGACTTTCCACAAGAAATAAAGCCCTTCATACTTCCAAACCATGATGGCGAATTGATTTATCGATGTTTAGGATGCGGTAAACAGTATGGTATTGAAAAGTTGCTTTATACCTGTCCGGATTGCATGCAAGTACTTTTGATTTATGATCTGAAATTTGAAGATTTAAAAAAGATTTCTGGAACTATATGGCGAAAGATATTTGATTATCGTAAAATGCTCACAATCCCTGCACTTAAAGGGATATATCTTTATCATGAATTCATCGGGCCAATGATTCCTCTGGATACGGTCATCTGCCTGGGAGAAGGTCATACCCCTGTTATTGAAGCCAACAATTTTTTACAAAAGAAAGCCGGCGTTAGATTCTACTTTAAAAATGATGGACAGAACCCCAGTGCTTCATTTAAGGATCGGGGTATGGCCAGTGCTTTGAGCTATATCAACTGTTTGGTTCAAAAAGGTTATATTTCGGATGTTCTGGCCATATGTGCTTCTACCGGTGACACTTCTGCTTCCGCTGCTTTATATGCATCCTTTATTCAACCGGATGTTAAATCGGCAGTGCTTCTTCCCCACAAGAAAGTAACACCTCAGCAACTGGCTCAGCCCTTGGGAAGCGGCGCTGCTGTGTTTGAGATTCCAGGTGTTTTTGACGATTGCATGAAGGTCGTTGAAGCGCTCTCTGAAAACTATAATGTCGCTTTGCTCAATTCTAAAAATGCATGGCGGATACTTGGACAGGAGTCTTATTCATATGAGGTTGCACAAGCGTTTGAATACGACATGGAAAATCGAGTGATCGTTGTACCGATTGGTAACGCCGGCAATATTACCGCTGTGATGAACGGGTTCTTGAAGTTTTATGAGACCGGAATCATCTCTTCTTTACCGAAAATCTTGGGCGTTCAATCTGAACATGCCAACCCGGTATACCGATATTATCTTGAACCGGATGCAGCAAAACGGAGATTTGAGCCGGTCATCGTCAAGCCCAGCGTTGCTCAAGCGGCAATGATCGGCAACCCTGTTTCAATGCCGAGAGTGATCCATCTGGTTGATGTGTATAACAGCATGTCGGGGAAGCAGAATGTTTTTTTTGTAGAGGTCACCGAACAGTCTATCATGGACTGGGAGCTTTTGGCCAACAGAAACGGACATATTGCATGTACACACGGCGGCGAGTCTCTTGCCGGATTGGTTGAGGCCCGAAGACAGGGAATCGTCGGGGAAAACGATATTGCTATCGTCGATTCAACAGCCCATGCCATTAAGTTTTCGGGTTTTCAGGAAAAGTATTTTGAAAAAAGCCTTCCAGCAGAATACAAAATATCTTCAAATCCGGAACTTGTCAATACTCCCGTTTATATCCATCCAGAAAGTCTGGCAAAAGTCCCTGCCCCGGGCAAACCATTACAAGGCGATGATTTTGATCAGTTTGTGGAACAAACATCAAAAGAGATCGCAAAACGTTTGAGCCTCAAAAAGGTTCCTAAAGCATGAAGACCAAAGGAACACGTTCAGCATTCATTTATTTTGTGATCATCACTATCGTGTGTATGATGACCTTTCCTTGTGCTTATGCTGCTTTTTTTTACAAAAGTTACGTTATTCGGTACGATAGGGGCCGGAACATATTATGTGATCCATATGTTGTTAAAAAAGATGATTGGGTATTTAAACTCTTTAGGCAAAAAGGAGAAATTTCAAACAGGGATTTTCCGGAATTTTTACGGATATTCAAACGATTAAATCCGCACATCCATGACATAAACAGGATTCGTCCCGGACAGCATATCGCTATTCCTTTAAAGAAAGTCGATCAAGATGAGTTGTCCGAACAATCTTCAGGCGTCGTTACAATTCCATATTTATCCAACGTTACCTTACCTGACGATGCAAAAAAATATTCCACAGACTATCGCGTCAAAAAAGGAGATTGCGTATCCATTCTTATTTCTGAAAGATACGGAAATTACGGCTCTCAATCATATCTGAAAGGCGAAAAGTTGTTCCGGGAGATGAATCCCCAGATTGAAAGCCTGAATCTCATTTATGCAGGGCAGATGATCCGCTTACCTGATCCGAAAAGTCAAAACCAGTTCCAGCCCCCTCTCGACAGCGAGGCCATTCATAAGAATCCGGAAAGGGACCGTCTTGACAGTTCAGTGGCATTTGATGAGAAAACATCGTTGTCTTCCGATGTAAATAACCGGCAGGAGCCGTCAGATTCTTCGCTGTCGAAAGTTGCTTCGGTATTAGATGCCAAACTTTTTAATAAAGGCATCTATTACCTTCCCAGGCCTGGACAGGAAGATTATAAGGTCGATCTTTCACAGACGCCTTTTATAAAACTTGAAGATGGAAAACGAGTCTTTTTTATCTCGAGTGATGAAGAGCAGGACTCCGATATCAAGATGCTTAAATCTTTTTGGAAAGATGTGCTTATTGTAAACTTCGCTCCAGACGATTCAATGGAAAAGGTTTTTAATACAGTTTTTGGAAGCCTTGAAGGGGATGTTGTAAAACAGCGTTTGTCATTTTCAGATCATGGTGTAGAAGTTGAAGTTCAAGGAAAATGGATCATCGAGAAATCCCATAAGAAGGGCGAAGCCATACGCCATCTTTGTATAACGGTTATCGATGATTTTAAAGAGCGAACACCGCAGTCAATCGTTCGCTATCTGGACCAAAATAATATTATTATCAAAGAGATCCTCATAGGTAAAAGTATTAAGGAGCCGAAATCGAATGCGTCCCGCTTCAATATCGCAGACAAGAATCTGGACATCATTGACGCTTCTGATCACGAGACTTTTGTGAAGGATTTTCTAATTGCCATGGGATATCAATATTTTCCCAACAAAAATATTTCATTTCAGTATGCAGGCATTCAAATTAACGCTGCTTCAAACCTTGCCACCAAAAGCAACGACAACATGTTTTATATCGACTTTGGAAATTTTTATGGCGATGCTGTTCATGCCATCGAAAAAAGCGGTTATTCTATCATACAGGTAAAAGACAATGACAGCCCGGATGATATCATAAAGAAACTTTTCGGAGCGATGAATGCTTCTTTTGTAAAAAATCCGACATTTCTGGCTGCAAAAAGACCTGCCGATCATAACACCCGGCTGACCATTCCGGGTTTTTTAATGGACCATGCAGATATGTCCGGGGTCCTTCTAACACTTGCTCCGCTGCATCATGGGGTCATTCACTTTTTAAAAGATAATGATATAAGAATCATTTGGATTAACCTTCAGGGCAAAAAAAATGAGTAGAAATCGGTTGGATTGGACAGTCTTGGTGATGATGGTGTTTTGTGTTGTTTCGTGTGCGACAACAAATATGGAAGTTCAAAAACAGCAAAAAAAGCAGGGAGAGGCATTTAGAAACCTTGGAGAAGCATACTATTCACAGGGAGATTATACTTCGGCATTAAGGGAATTGTTAAAAGCTGAAGCCCTTTATTCAGACGATCCTTTTCTTCAAAACGATCTTGGCCTTACCTATAAGGCCAAAAAGAAACTGGATCTTGCGATCAAACATTTTAATAAGGCCTTAGAAATCAAACCGGATTACGCGCCTGCAAAAAATAATTTAGGAACTGTTTATCTCGATAAAAAGGAATGGGATACAGCCATTAAATATTTCAAAGAGGTTTCAGAAAACGTGCTCTATAGTACACCCCAAAAAGCGCTGGCAAATTTGGGATGGGCTTACTATAACAAAAAGAAATATACGATTTGTGAAACATACTATCTTAAGGCCCTTGATTTAGAACCGAAATTTATTAATGCGCAACGTGGTCTCGGCCTTACGTATATTGCCATGGGAAGGATTGATGAAGCTGTAGAGATTCTTGAAAGTGCTGTTAAAAATTATCCGAAAGTTGCTCTATTGTATAATGACCTCGCCAAGGCTTATGTGTTATCGAACGACTATGAGAAAGCCCTTGATGCCTATCATAAAGTCATCGAACTTGCTCCCGACAGTGCTATGGCAAAGGAAGCGGAAAAGGCGGCCCTTAGAATAAAGAGATATTAAAACAATGAGAAAAATGACAGCGCATCAATCCGAGGCATTGATTTGTGCCAACTGAACGACTCTGGGCGTGATAAATATCAACAACTCCTGTGTTTGGTCATCGTTTTCTTCTACTTTAAAGAGCCAGCCAAGAACCGGTATCTTTCTTAAATACGGAAGGCCTTCTTCACCGGCTCTTTTCCTTGTTTTTCTGATCCCGCCGATAACGATGGTATCCCCGTCGTCCACCAGGAGTTCCGTATAGGCCTCCTTGGTGGTAAAAGAGATCTGGTTGTTGATAACCTCCCCGATTTCATTGTTTTTTATGACAATTTTCATGGTGATGCGTTCGTCTGGCGTAATATGCGGGGTTACTTCCAGTTCAAGGGCGATGTCTTTAAACTCAGTTGTGGTGTTGCCATCCGCGTCCAGCTTGTTATACGGATAAGCCAGTCCCTGTTTGATCTTTGCGGGTTTATTGTCAAGGGTTAATATTTTCGGAGCGGATATGATCTTAACGGTGCCTTCTGATTCCGATGCTGACAGCCTTGCATCCACCACGCGGAATGTATTGCCGATCAGTCTTGAAAATTGAAGTCCGATTGTGCCAAGAGTAGTCGTTGGGGGATTTGTTGCACTCATATCGTAACTCCCCACGCCCCCTAAGCTGCCATCTATTCTGGTGCCTGAGATTGCCCATTCAGTTCCGATTTCCCTGTTAAAGGAGTCAGAGGCTTCGACGATCCTGGCTTCAATCATCACCTGCGGTGTGACCTTGTCGATTTTTCTTATGATTTCTTTAGCCTTTTTTACTTTTTCAGCAATGTCTGTGATGATAATTTGATTGTTTCTTCCGTCGACGGTGATGCTGCCGCGTCCTTGGGTTGGTACGATATGAGGCGCGACATCATCTTTTGCATTTGCATAGCTGACCGAGATGTATTCCGTTATCAATGGTGAAAGCGCTTTTTTCTGCTCCTTTAGCTTTTGTGCCGCGGCCAACATTTCCTGCCGTTCCACTTCCTCTTCTTTTAGTGATTTAAGGGTGGCGATGCGTATAATATCTCCTTCGAAAGCCATCCCGAGACGATTCATTCTCAGAACCAAATCAAGGACTTGATCCCAGGGTACAGGCTTGTCAAACGATAACGTAACCTTTCCGGAAACATCTTTGTCAATGGCGAAATTTTTTCCACTGACGTCCATTAAAATGCGAAACACGTTTTTTATATCTGTTTCAAAAAAGTTGAGCGCTATTTTTTCGCCGGTATATTCTCCTTTTTTAGTTATAAATTTTTTCTTGGCAGGTGTTTCCAGTTCTGTGGGTTCTGTTGGCGCAACCGTCTGAGTTATCACTTGCTCCCAGGGCGGAAGGTTGGCTTTATCAAGAGGTTTGGGGGAGATTGAAGATGCTTCAAAATGTAAGAAAAGAAGATTGTCAGTCTGCTCGATAAAATAAGGCACGGATTCGCGCAGCTCGATAATAAATCCGGATTTATTTTTCATGGCAGATGTCTGAAACGGTATGATGCGGTCCACAGCGCTTTCAAAACGTGTGGTAATTAAGGGTCGCTTGCGATAATCCGGTAACATTGAAGAATAAAGATGAAGCAACAGCTTTTTTTCATTGATTTTTTTCAAGTCATATTTGGCTGGAATTGTAGTTCCAATAATAACAATCGATTTACCTTCCTTTTCACTTGAAAAATCTATTCGATTCACCCAGGCAGGCTTTTTTTCATCCGATTGTAATTGGGAGGATTGAGGGGTTAAGGTTTTAACGGGTGTTGTCTTTTGGGTCAACGAGATGGGGTTTTTGGCACTATCTTTTAGTTCAACACTCGATTTTTCTGTTTTTGCCAAGGTCTGTGTAGCAGTGGCTGGTTTTTTGAATGATATGATTAGGTCATTATCTTCACGGATGACTTCATAAGAAACATCTTCTTTTAATAGAATATCGATACGGGTTGTTTGACCTTTGGCGGTTAATTCAGAAGTTTTGATTGAGGCAACAAGATCATTTTCTGGATGGTAGTTCGTATCGATATTGTCAAAGTTTGTTTCAGGGAAATAAAGCAGAACGCCAAGAGGAGAAGATTGTTTAACGGATGTATAGGTCAGCAGTTGATTTCCGCTAACACGAACGTTGCTTGTTTCGGAATCTTCCACCGCGATAATATGGGTGATAAGCTTAGGGATAGAAGATTCTGCAGTAAGTTTTTCGGTTTCTTTAACTGCCTTGGTATTTGAGGCACACCCGATAAACAGGGGCAGTAAAATTACCAAAAAAGAGGATAGTGTTCTCAATTTTAACGATTTTTTTATCTTGAAATTCATGCTATTCTCCAGGAGGTTTCTGAAGTTTAAGTGGTTTTTTTATGATAGAAACTTTGCCATAAATATCTTCACTCTCTTCTTCGATAATGATCCTGTCCTTTAATATCTGAATAATTTTACCCGAATTTGTTCCGATATAAGTCCCCCTTTTTACGACATACCCTTTTCCGGAAGACTCCTGAACCAACGCTCTGCTGCCGCTCGGAGCCTGTATTATTCCCACAAGGGTTAGCTGGCCTAGGTTCACCCTTTCAAGGGGTGTGAGGGGTTTACGTCTTTTGATTTTTTTCTTCCCAACAGCCAGCGAGACACGTTCTTTTTTAAAAAGTGGTTCAAATGGATCCAGCTTCCCTTCAGGGTTATAGAAATCAGTGATTTCCGGTATTTTGGTTTTCTTGGCTGTCAGCGATTTTTCAGCCACTAACTTTTGTTTCGAGTTTGAAATACCAGCAGGCACTGTCCCTTTCGGTTTGGCCGTTGTTTTTTGATCTTCCTTTTTTTCAACAATGATTTTTTTCGTAATTTGCCTTGATTTTAAAGGGGGTTCAGATGGTTTCTCACAACCCCACAACAGAGGGAAAAAACAGATAATACAAACGATATAGCGTATAAAAACAGAATGTTTATCCATGATTTAAGGTTTCGATTTTTTTTTCTTTGATGATGAAGCTTTTTCAGGCTTCGTTTCAACAAACCGATAAGTGACAGCCTTACAAGAAGTTATTAGGTTCGTGTTGCCTTTTGTAGAGTTCATCTTAATGTTGTCTATATTTACGATTCTGGACAACCTTGCCACCTTGTCGAAAAAAAGAGCAACATTATGATAATTCCCTGTTACCTTAATTGATACGGGAATTTCAGCATAGAAATCTTTGTTTTGTTCAGGCTCCGGCTGAAACAGCAAGAATTCCAGACCTGCGTCACGACCGGATTGGGATACACTTGACAATAGTGCCGGTATTTCTTTTTTTTCAGGAAGCTTTTTCATGACAATTTTAAATTCCAGTTCTGCATCTTTTAGCTTAGCCTGAAAATATTTCAGCCGGTTCGCCTTTGCTTTTGCCGTGGCAAGCCGGGTTTCCAGTGTTGTGTGCTCCTTTTTTAACGCGGTGATATTGCTGATTTTAGGAAGAAAGGAAAAATAGACAAAAGGTCCGACAAGCAGTATAAAGAGACCCAAACACAATAAGATTTTGTATAGTTTGGACAATTTTCCGATCTTGTCGATGGTTTCGAAAAAAAAGTTGGTTATTTTAGAGGTGTCGATTTTTTTCATTATTTTTTGCCCGGTTTTGAGCCGACAACAGTTTTCTTTTCCGGTTTTTTCAAAGAAGCTTTTACATATCCAATTTCAAAGCTTTTAAGATTTAATTTGTTCACCTTTTGTTGTTTTATGGTCTTTAAATTTATATTGTTATAAAGTTTTGATTCTTCCAGGCGACTCATAAAATCGGCAATGGTTTTATTGTCCAATGCAATCCCTTTGATATTTACCTTTCCGCCAGATGCGTCAAAACTTTTGAACCATAATCTTTTAACGGGTTTGTTATCGTTGTCTGCTGATGTATCGGGTGTCGAAATGGATGTTTTCTCAGCCACCATTTTTGTCATGTTTTCAAGAAGGATGACCGGAGCCCTTCGATTCGTTTCGATACTTTTGATAACATCTGTTTTATGTTCTAATTTTTCGAGCTCCTTTTTTATTTTATCCACCTTTTTTGATTGTGTTTCAGCTTGGGTCAGCATTATTTTAGTGTTTTTTATTTTTGTATTTAGATCATCGATTCTTTTGCCCAGCCATATGTTATAGTAAAGCAGGGCCACAAAAACAATAAAGAAAAACGCGAGAAATATGTTTATCTGTCTGAGAATATTCTCTTTTTTTCTTGATTCGCGATAAGGGAGCAGATTGATTCGTATCATTTGTCACCAATTTTTCGTGCTGCAAGTCCCATACAGATCGCGGCTTGTGGGGCGATCTGTTCAAGGTAAGAAGAATCAACCCGGGTGCTGTCAACAATAAAATTTTGAAATGGGTTTATAACTTCAACTTCAGCTGATGTTTCGGCCGCTAGAAGTTCAAGAAATTTTTTAATATTGGCGCCACCACCGCTGAGCACAATCCTGCTAATTTGTTCCTCAGGATATGTAGAATAAAAGAAATCAAGGGCGCGTTTTATTTCAATGCACCAATCAGTTACCACGGATACAACAATTTCTTTCAAATCTTCAGCGGATATAAGATCTGATTCTTCACCGAGTTTAATCGCTTCTGTTTCCTCAATTGTGCAACCGACTGTAGAAGCAATCTTATCATTAATTTGTTCACATCCAAGTGAAACATCACGCATAAATTCAGAAACATTATCTTTTAGAATATTTAATGATGTTTTGCTGGCTCCGATGTCGATCAGGGCGATATTTTCGTCTTCCTGAGAATAGTTAAATTTAAAAATATTTTGAAGAGCAAAAGCATCTACATCTATTATACGGGGGTGAAGTTTTGCCATTTTCATGAGATTGATATATTCACTAATCATCTCTTTCTTGGCGGCAACCAGAAGCACATTCATTTGATTGGGATTGTGTTCGCTTTCTCCAAGTATTTGGAAATCTAAATTAACTTCACTGATGTCGAATGGGATATATTGTTCCGCTTCAAAATGGATCGTCTCGTGTAATTCATCTTCCGTCATGGTCTGGACGTTGATCTTTTTAACAATAACCGAGTATCCTCCAATGGATATGGCGACGTTTTTATCCTTTAGTTTGATTGAGTTAAAGAGTTCACGAATATACCCGGAAACAGCTTCAGGATCTCTAACAGACCCCTCTTCGATGAGGCCGGGTTCAATATCGATTGAACTGAAGTTTTTAAGGGTAGATCCGGCTTTTGTGTCGATAATTTCAGCAAGTTTTAATGTCCGGGATCCTATGTCCAGGCCAACAAGCCGGTTTTTTTTCAAAAAAAACATAATATTTTCTTAATCACCAAAAATCTTTTTTTTATCAGAAAGGTTGAAACCAAGGGCTAAAATAATCTTTCGCTGAGTTTCAAGACGACAGGGCATTCCTTTTTCTATACGTGCAATTGTAATAGGAGATACATTGGCCTTCCTGGCAAGTTCAGTCTTGCTCATCAGCAAAGATTCCCGAGTTTTTCTTACACGATTACCTTTCATTCAAAAACCTTTGTAATAAAAGTATTCAACACTATCCAACATATCTTTTTAACAAAAGACCCAAATACAATATCAAATATTTTACCTTATATTATTGTCAAGCTCAAGAACTTTTATGTATAATTATAGGTAAATTTTAATTAATTAGTTTATTTTGTGGTTTTTTAAATAATAATACTATATATGGTGTTATATAACTAAAGATAAATTAATTACAATGAAATAATGCTATAAAAATTCATGCTGAAGTACCTTCTGACTAAATGAGCCCTCGGGAAGTTTCTGTTATAAAGCCTCATATATCCGTGGACCGGATTGTTTATTTTAAAAATGATGTACCACTTTAGCTTGGATGAAATAAAGCATTATCTTGACTTTAAAGATCGATTTTCGTATATGATTGAAAAAATACAATTTAATCATTCTTATTTGAAACCGCCGGCATTTTTTTTGTATTTAAATACAATTGAAATATCGGCATCAAACATTCAAAACTTTAATCTTGTCTATGAATCGCTACTCAGCAGAAGAAAAAGTCAAGCCTTTTAGGTTGGTCAAATACTTTACTTTTACAAGCCTGATCGTAATATTTATCGGGACACTGGTTTTTTCTTTACTCAACATGCACTGGGCGAAAGCCATGCAGAAAAAAAAAAGTGACGACTACGCCCGCCTTCTGATCGAAAATCTTAACCATCAGGTCTTTTTACAGTTTATCATCCCTGTTGCATTGAAATTTGGCAAGATTCAACTTAGTGACGAAAAACAGTTTGAACGCATGGATAAGGTCGTCAGAAGTACACTTCACAGTTTCAAGATCGATATGGTCAACATATATGATATGGAGAATACAATTTCATACAGTTTCGACTATACGGTGATTGGCAAAGAAAATATTGGAGGTAAAGGGTATAAAGATGCAGTTTTGGGAAAATCAACTTCAAAACTGATTCAAAACGGAAACTGGTTTAAGATTTTACTCGGATTTCCACAGAACAGTCGATTAATTTCATTTGCCCCTTTGCGTGCAGAGCGACCGCTTTCCAGGATATCCGGTCCGGTGTTGGGGGTTGTAGAAATCGTACAAGACTTAACCGAAGATTATAAAGCGATTTTCGATTTTCAAATACGTGTTATTATCACCACTTCAGTGGTTATGGGTTCTCTCTTCCTGGCTCTTTTGTTTGTGGTTAAAAGGGGTGAAAGTATCATAGAAAGGCGCGCCCAGGAGAGACTTAAGCTCATAGAACAGCTGAATCGTGCAGAACACTTATCGACATTGGGTGAAATGGTGGCAGGAATATCCCACGAAATTCGCAACCCATTGGGTATTATAAGGAGTTCATCTGAACTTTTAAAGAAAAAAATGACTGGCCGCGATCCTTCAAGTTCAATTCCGGATATAATCATTGAAGAATCTGTTCGGTTAAATAATATTATAACAGATTTTTTAAATTTTGCGAAACCCAAGAGCCCATATCTTACAGCCTGTAAAATAGAAGATGTTCTCGAAAAAAACATCAATTTTTTAGCGACACAGATCAAAGAGGAAGGTTATATTATAAAAAAACATTTCGATAATGACCTCCCGGAGATAAACGCTGATACGGATATGCTTTATCAGGCTTTTCTTAACATTTTAATAAATGCCATGCAGGCGATGCCTGAAGGCGGCATAATTTATGTGAAAGTGAGTGCAGAAGATAACACAGTGGAAATCGTGTTTGAAGATGAAGGTGAAGGTATCACCGAGGATATAATGGAAAAGATATGGGATCCTTTTTTTACAACCAAAGCAAAAGGAACCGGACTGGGGCTTGGTATCGTGAAAAACATTATCGAATCACACGAAGGAAGTGTAAAAATTGGTAATAAACCGGTTACCGGAACCAGTGTTAAGGTCACATTACCTGTTAATTAAAGGGTGTCGTAATGGAAACCGTCCTGATTGTAGATGATGAAAAAAATTATCCGCTCATATTGAGTGCTATTCTTGAAGAAGAAGGATTCGAAACTTTCACCGCCAACAGCGGTCGTGATGCGCTTGAAATACTGGCAAATACCGACATAGACCTTGTACTTACCGATATGAAAATGCCATCCATGGATGGTATTGAACTTTTGGGGAGAATAAAAGACAAAGATCAGGATCTTCCGGTCATTATGATGACAGCCCACGGTACTGTGGATAAGGCTGTAGAGGCCATGCAGAAAGGTGCTTACAGTTATATACTCAAACCTTTCGATAATGATCAGTTGATTGTATATGTGAATAAGGCTTTGGGCATGTCTCGGGTTGTCAAAGAAAACCGGCAACTCAGGAACGATGTAAAATTAAAGTATAGTTTCGGAAATATCATTGGAAAAAGCAAAATAATGCAGGATGTTTTTGAAACCATACGAAAAGTTGCACCGGCCACTACAACGGTATTGATAGAAGGTGAAAGCGGTACCGGAAAAGAATTGGTTGCAAAGTCAATACATTTTAATAGCTTACGGCGTGACAAGCCTTTTATTGCCGTTAACTGTAGTGCGCTTGCTGAAAACCTCCTTGAAAGTGAGCTTTTTGGACATGAAAAAGGCGCGTTTACCGGTGCTGTTGCGATGAAAAAAGGTCGTTTTGAGCTTGCTGACGGAGGCACTCTTTTTCTTGACGAAATCGGTGAGCTTTCTCAAAATCTTCAGGTAAAGCTTTTGCGAGTCCTTCAGGAAAAAGTTTTTGAACGGGTTGGGGGAATTAAGCAAATATCTGTAGATATTCGTATTATAACCGCCACAAACAAGAGACTAAAAGATGAGATGTTGCTGGGGAGATTCAGGGAAGATCTCTATTATCGACTGAATGTGGTACATATCGTCATGCCGATTTTAAGGGAGCGTAAAGAAGATATTCGCCTGTTGGTCGACCACTTTATCAATAAATATAAAGATGAACGAACGTCTGACATTTCAATAATAGGTCTTGATTCGGAGGTAGAACGTCTTTTTTATGATTACGCTTGGCTCGGGAATGTTCGAGAGCTGGAAAATGTTATAGAACGGGCCATGGTTTTATGCCAAAGCAATAAAATAAAGATCTCGGATCTCCCAAAGGAATTTAAGAACAATGTATATAATGCTCTTCATTTTGAAGGAATACCTGCAGATGCCAAATTAGATGAAACACTCGCGATGATAGAAAAAAAGATGATCGAAAGAGCCCTGAAATTAACAGATAATGTTCAATCCCAGGCTGCAGCGCTGCTTGGCATTGGCAAAAGTGGACTTAATTGGAAAATAAAAAAGTTTAAATTGGACATCGGTTCAAAAACTTGAATGAAAGAGAAATCATTTATATCTCTATAATATTAAAAGGTTATCCTGTTTGAAGGATGGGGTGGTTCAGAAATTTGAACCCATGGGAATTTAAAAAATATATTATCAATTTAATAGGTTATACTATTTAATTTTAATTTGGGTTCAAAATTTTGAACTTTTCGGTGTTTAGAAGAGGGGGTTCAGAGGAAAACAGAAAAAAACAATTCAAACGGCATTCGGTGTAACTTATAAATATTGCTATATAAATCCACACATAAAAAATGGGGCCAATTTTTTTGGGATTTTGGCAAAGAAATTGCATAGACTAATTTCAACCTAATAATTTCTTTATCTGTTTTCCTCCTTAATGACCAATGGGCTCAAACCGATTGGTCATTTTTTTTGGAATTTTAAGTCAGTCTATGATGTTAACTCAAATGTCATACCAGTAGTTTTCAGTAATACCAATACAGCGTAGCAGAGCCGCATGAACCCTATGCGGAACTTAAGGTGTTAACTTTTTGAATGCCATGCGACCTTTTCCTTGACAATTTCAGTATACATGGACCCGGAATGGTCTGATAAGATTTTCTTGAAAGCATCTATGCTTTTATCTTGATCTCCAGTTTCAGCATACAACTCGCCTAAATTGAAAAGCGCTTCGTCTTTGATACTATAATCAGGTGTTGTTACGATCATTTCAAAATATTTGGCTGAAGTTTTGTAATCTTTTTTTGCCTTATAAGAATAACCAAGACCGTTTAAAATAAGATTTTTAAGAAATAGTTCATCGTTAAAGTCCACAAACAATTTATTAAAATTTGCTATGGCTTTATCATAATCAGCGGCGGCATAACACATCTCTGCATAAGTAAACCTTGCCAGTTTTCCCCCTTTTTTCCCCGAATATTTTTCCATAATTAGACCAAAATCTTTTCCCGCATCCAGGTAAGCTTTATTCGGATTGCCGGCTTTCACCAATGTCTGATATTTGACAACACCCTGCTGAAGAAGAAAAAAAGCCTTGTTCTCGGATTTTTTCGAAAAAAATACTGTAACCGCGGCAACAATGATCAATACAACGAAAAATGTAAGCGCACATGAAACTTGAACTTTATGTTCAGCGATAAAATTGAATAATCTTGTCCAAAATGTTATAAACTCGTCAGGGTCTTCAAGATCCCTTTTGCGAGCACGGGATATCTTTTTTGCTGCCATTATTCCTCCAATAATTTTTTGATTCTCTGCCAGCCTTCTTCCGGAATGTTAGCCCCCATAACCTGGCACACTTCATAACCACAGGCAGAGCCAAGTTTACCGCATTTTTCAAGGCTAAAATCGTTAACAAGTCCAAACAAAAAACCAGACGCCCAAAGGTCTCCGGCTCCTGTTGTATCCACGGCGGCACCGTCCCCCATGGGTTCAATGTTTATTGTTTTTCCGTTATGAGCAATAAAACTTCCCTGTTTTCCAACCTTTAGCGCTGCAATATGCGTGTTTTCGGCCATGAGACAAACTGCTTTGTTTTCATCCGAGCAGCCGGTATATGCCTGCGCTTCATCCTCATTGGCAATCAAAATATCAACGAAATCATTTATAATTCTTTTAAGAACCGTCTTTGATTGTTCAACAACCGTAAAGCTGGCAAGGTCCAGTGAGACGAGAGCGCCAACGTATTTTGCGGCCTTTAAGGCTCTCATGATGAGATCCTCATTAAAAAGTAGATACCCTTCAATATGAACAATTGCGGCATTTTTAAAACAATCTTCAGTAATTTCATCGGGCTGAATTTCTGACGATGCACCGAGGAATGTGAACATGGAGCGCTGCGCGTCGGGTGTAATGATGGACAAAACCCTCCCTGTGGGCGATGACGATTTAAAAAGGGCTGGATCGACGTTGTTTTTTTTCAGGTCTGTTTCAAACAGACGGGCCATATGGCCACTGCCGCTTTTGCCAACAAAGCATGCCTCTCCTCCGAGTTTGCCGATACCCACGACGGTATTACAGGCTGACCCCCCGGGCACGATAATAGGTTTTTGAGATGTTTGTAACAGTGTCTGTTCTATAAACTCCCTGTCGACATATTTCATTCCCCCTTTTACAGCGCCGGTTTTTTCCAAAAAGTCGTCTTCTTCATGCATAAGAATATCAATTAGCGCTGAACCGATACCCACAATCAGTTTTTTGTTCTTGTCTAGTTGCATTATCACCATCTGTTCATCGCTTTATCTTGTTGAAACACAGATTATTTATTTTGCCCTGAAAAATTGCTGCAATAGTTTGAAGTGAACTAAAGTTAAGGAATTCTATCAATTATATAAAAACATTAGAGCGAAGCGACACCATAACTTCCCCGATGAATTCGGGATAAATAGGCACTTTAGACACTTTTAACTTGTACGGCTTTGAGTAAAACAGCCCCCTTCAGGGGCAAACCAAAGCCCGGTCCTTTGGACCAGCATTCTTTACTTGATCCATTACCAAACAAGGGCCTCATGAATCCATCCCTTGTCACCGTCGGCATGCTGAATGTGAATCCAGCTGCCTTTGCGTTTAAGAACTTTAAACGGTATTCCTTTTTCGACCTCAAACAGTACCTCAAAACGCGGGCTTGGGCCTGATCGAATATTGCATTTTTCTTTTTTTGTAATTACTGAGGGAAATTTACCAAGAAGCGCTTTATGAATCCACCCTTTATCTCCTTCAAAATCGCTGAAATGGTACCATTGGCCGGACTTTTGAAATACGTTCAGTGGATGATATTTTTCCACAGCCCATAAGGTGTCATAATTTTTCCCCGGTCCAGAACGTATGTTGGCTATGGAAACCGATACTGCCAAGCGTTCAGCCGAAGCGACAGAAACCAATACCAACAGCAGACAAAATGTTATCCATGCATAATTTTTCATTGTAAAAGGAAAAAATGTTAAAATATTATAAACCGGCGCCGTCGGCTATCAAGCCGTTCGATACCTTCTTCTTTTGCCGTCTGTAACGCTGTTTCATAATCTTTTTGCGACAGATAAACAGAAAGTTCTTTGACCTCACCGGCTCGCCCGCAGGGTCTGTATTGCGGCATGATATTGACATAGGTGTTCAAAGAAATTTTGCGGGCAATAAATCTCATAATTTCCCGCGTCCCCGAAAGTCCGGATGGAAGTACCAGGTGCCTGAGTAAAATTCCGTTCTTGGCAATCCCACGACCATCGGTGACGAGGTCTCCTACCTGTCTGTGCATCTCAACGAGCGCTTTTTTTGTTATCTCAGGGTAATCTTTGGCGTTACATGTTGTCTTTGCGATTTCAGGATCCCAGAATTTAAAGTCCGGCATATAAATATCGAAAACACCTTCTAAAAGTTTCAGCGTTTGTAGAGAATCATATCCTCCGCTATTATAGACCAAAGGAACCGAGAGTCCCTCAGGTATGGCCATTTCGACAGCGGCAAGAATCTGAGGAACAACATGGGACGGTGTAACGAAATTAATGTTGTGGCATCCTTTGTTCTGTAAGTGAAGCATGATGCCTGCTAACTGTTCGTTGGATGTTTCCTCTCCGTGTCCCAGATGACTGATGTCGTAGTTCTGACAGAAAATGCACAGCAGATTACAGTGTGTAAAAAAAATCGTCCCAGAGCCGTGGGTTCCCACCAATGGGTCTTCTTCACCGAAATGCGCATTGAAGCTTGAAACATATGCTTTTTTACCGGTTTTGCATACACCGGTTTCACCGGTCAGCCGGTCCACCTTACACTTTCTAGGACAGAGTGTACAGGATTTTAGAATTTCGTAAGCCGTTTCAACCTTTTTGGCCAGCAATCCTTTCTCGAAAGTTTCAATATAGGCGGGGCTAAACGTCGGCATTTTATATACCCCCTGCTTTACTCAGAATTCGCTTTACGGATTGGGAACACGTTTTGTAATATCTCAATTGAGGTAAAACATTATACTCCGATCATTGTTCCGCCCTGATAGACCAGAAAAGCCATTCCCCAGGCAAGCAGCGTACTGTATGAAATACTGAAAATCATCCATTTTAAAGATGCGGTCTCACGCCGGATTGCAGCCAATGTTGCAATACACGGCATGTATAATAGAACGAAAACCATCATTGCCAAAGCTGCAATCGGTGTCATACCGGATGATAATAAGGCATTTTTAAGGGCTTCTGAATTCTCTCTTTCATCAGCAGCATAAAGTATTCCCATGGTACTGACAACGATTTCTTTTGCCACAAAACCGGTGAGAAGGGCGACACTTCCACGCCAGTCGATCCCGATGGGTGAAAAAATAGGGGCAACGACCTTGCCGATGCGACCCATAAAAGATTTTTCAGCCTTTTCAGCTTTTTTCTCTGTTAAAAGTTCTGCAACGGCAACATCCAGTTTCTGTGCTAATAATGCTTTGTCGGATTCTTGGGCGGCTTCAATCTCGGTTTGAAAATATGTTTTGACCTGTTCTATTTCCAAGTCATAATTTTTGGAATAAGATATGTTGTGCGGGAATGCAGTCAGCGTCCATACGACAACCGAACCTGCAAGGATATACCCCCCCATTTTTTTTAAAAATAGTTTGCTTCGATCCCACATATGGATCAGCAGGCTTTTGATCATCGGGATTCTGTACGGTGGTAGCTCCATGACAAACGGTGCATCATCACCTCTTAAGAGGGTTGATCGAAAAAGACGACCGGTGATAATGGAAAGAATAATGCCCAAAAGATAAATGCCGAAAATTACGGTTCCGGCCTTGGCGCCGAAGAAAGCGCCAGCCAGAATAATGTAAACCGGGAGTCTCGCGGAGCAGGACATAAAGGGGGTAATAAGAATGGTAAGGGTGCGATCCTTTTCACTTTCTAAGGTGCGGCTGGCCATAATGGCCGGAACGTTACAGCCGAACCCCATCAACATGGGGATAAAGGATTTCCCGTGAAGTCCGATAAGGTGCATGATCTTGTCCATCAGAAAAGCCGCTCTGGACATATAACCGGTATCTTCAAACAAAGCGATACAAAAGAAGAGGATTAAAATATTCGGCAAAAAAATCATCACACTTCCCACACCTGCGATAACGCCGTTTATCAAAAAATCCTTAAAAATATTGTCCGGAAGCACATGGGCCAGCAATGTTGAAAATAGATTAATACCGCTGCTGATCCAGTCCATTGGATAGGCACCAAGGGAAAACGTCAACTGGAACATGGCCCAAATGAAAAAAATAAAGATTGGAAATCCGATAAACCGGTTGGTTAGGACGAGATCCACGTTTCGGGATATATCGACACGCTGTTTTGTTGATGTTGTAAGGACTTCCATGATGATCCCGGCGATAAATCCATAACGTTCATCCGTCATTATGATTTCCGGATCATCATCAAAACGATCCACGAGGAAATTCCGCTGGTTGTGGATTTCTCTGAGAATATCCTCACCGATTTTTCCGGTTTTCTCTAAAACGCGTTCCTTTACGATTTTATCATCTTCAAGGAGCTTTATGGCCGTCCATCGGATATTGTAAGGGATGGAATCTGCTGCATGGTTCCCGATAAAGTGTTCAATTTTTGAAATGGAATCTTCAATGTCTTTGCTGTATTTTACTTTTCGCTTTTCAGGGATAACATAATCCGATTCCGCCAATTCTATGGCCTGTTTTAAAAGCGTATTGATACCTTTGTTTTTGTTTCCGATGGTAAAGACCACCGGAACTGCGAGAAGTTCGGAAAGTTTTTTATCGTCGATTTTGATTCCACGGGTTCGAGCAACGTCGGCCATGTTCAGGGCAAACAAGACTTTGCAGTCGATCTCTCTCAATTGCGTTGCCAAATAAAGACTGCGTTCCAGGTTGGATGCGTCGATGATATCGATGACAACATCCGGTCGTTCATCCAAAATAAAGTTCCGCGCAACGATTTCTTCAATGGAGAAGGGGGTCAAACTGTATGTTCCGGGAAGATCGATAATTTTCAAATCATACCCGGATTTATTGATATTCCCTTCTTTTTTTTCAACAGTTACCCCCGGCCAGTTTCCAACTTTTTGACGGGTGCCGGTTATGTTGTTGAATATCGTCGTCTTGCCTGAATTCGGATTGCCGGCAAGGGCTATTGAAAGGCGTTTTTGAATCATTACGATTTATTACTTCACATTTTCAACGGTAATTTGTGCAGCTTCTTCAACGCGGAGTGATACATGATAACCTTTGACAATCAATTCCACAGGATCTTTCAATGGTGCATATTTTTCAACCTGAATTCTTGTGCCTTTGAGAATGCCCATTTCAAGAATCCTTCTGCGAAGAGCTCCGATTCCGCCGACGCGGACGACAGTTGCGGTCTGCTTTTCTTTCATCTCACTTAACAACATAAGCCCGTCTCCATATTCAGCTTCTAACCGTTTCTACCAGTATTTTTTGGGCCAAGCCGCGCCCCAGAACATACCGATTGTAGCCCACAGCAACCACCATTTGTCCTTTATTGAGGTTGGTAATGATGTCGATCTTATCTCCGACCCTTAAACCCATAGATAATAATCGCATGCGTGCGGAGGCGCCTCCGGTAAATTCTTTGATTTCCAGCCGTTCACCCTGTTTGGCATGAATCAGCGGCATGAGTTGTATATGATCTTTGAGGCATTTGGAACAGATGCCGTAGATTTCCATCTTGTGCTGAAGCATATGAAAATTATAAGTCGCAGCGATCTGAACCTGCATATTTTCGATTTGTTCGTCTTCGAATTCGTAAATATGCTTACATTTTGTACAGATCATGTGATCATGATGCTGACCTAAATGTCGATGCTCGTAACGAACTTCTCCATTGTAAAATCTATTTTTACTGGCAAATCCGAATCGACACATCAGCTTTAAAGTATCCCTGACAAAATCGGGTGTAAATGTATATCCGCTTTCATCGAGAAGCTGAATCAACTCGCTGATGGTAAGGTGGCGTTCAGTTTGAAGAAAGACGTCAAGGATCTTAAATCGATCTTCGAACGCATCAATATTTTCCTGCTTAAACAGCGTTTTAAACTGCTCCTTTTCTTGGCTATGAACGCGTTTCATGTAAATTCCTCAGGAAAAGAGTCTTATCTTATCTGAAGACCTTATATCCCTTTATTAAGAACTATCTCCAAAATTAATGCTTGATCAAAGTGTTGTCAATAAACCAACTTGTTGGAAATGAAACAAATATCTAAACATCTAATGTCGGGTCAAGCTGCCATAAATACGTAACAGCTTGTCAGGAAGTTCGCGAACATCAGATATCACATTGTGATGAACGTTTCCATAAAGATCATCCAGTTTGGGATCGCCGGCAAAATGGACGGTTATGGCATGGGTAAATATATTTTTTGAACGGGCTTCAAATATGGCTTTCCGTGTATCCTCTATGGCATATCTATGCTTGTAATCAATATCATTTGGAAATCCGTCACTCAAGATAATCAGCAAGCGGACTTTTGACGAAATGTTTTCAAGTTGACAGGTGGCATGACGAATGGCAGCTCCCATCCGTGTATTGCGTTGGGGTGCCATGGCATTAATGCGCTGTTTAACCCTGTCGTCCAAATTTTCCTCAAAATCTTTGATTCTCAGGTAATCAACCCCCAACGGTCCGGTGCTGGAGAAACCTGCAATGGCAAATGCATCTCCCACCACCTGAAGTGCCTCACAAAAGAGCACGATCGCCTCTTTTTCAACGTTAAGAATCGTCACTTTCGAATCATAAACCGTATTTGAGGTGGATCGAGAAAGATCGACCAGCAACAATACGGCTACGTCTCTTGTCTGTTTTATGTGCTTGATATAGAGACGGTCGGAAGGAATTTTTCCTGCTTTTTTATCCATTGCAAAATCCAAAAGTGCTCGGTAATCAAACTCATCCCCTTCCACCCATTGTCTCAATCGTATGAGCCCTTCCGGCCTTAACAGTTCGAACGCATAGCGAATATTTTGAACCAGTCCCTGGTGCTGTTTTAGGGTGCTGATATAAAAGTCATCCGAGAATTCCGGCATTGATTTGTCCAGCACCCTTGTGTGGGTTGAGAGATAATCGTGCAAGTTGCAGTCCCATTCTTTGTACCAAAAAACAGGCCCGTTATCATCACTGATCAAAGGTGTGAGGGCTCTGCTGCTGAGCAATTGAGAAAGATCCAGCCATGACAGATCAATGGATATTTCACGTTTCGGCACATCCTTGTGTTTAGTGTTTTGGTTGTTGAGCAGAATCGATTTAATATCCTCATGGGAAATAATACCCTTGTTGGCGATCAATTTTCGACGAATATCCGACTTGTAAACCTTATATCCCTTGTTTGTCAGTTGAGCATTCAATTTCGCTGCCATCTGCTCAAAATTGAGGTGGGACATAAAAAAAAGATCGGGCCGTATTCTCCATCCAAAAGGTGTCGGAATGGGGTTGTAAATTTCTTCCAATATTTCGAGCATTTCGGAGGCTTTTAAAAGCATGTTAACATATGGATAGGCGATGGTCACGAGTTCGGCAGAGGTTTCTACCGTATGGTCCGCAGTCATTGCCGTTTTAAATTGTTTTTCCATCTGTTTTATGAAAGCTGCTGTTTTCTTATCAAGATCAACGTATTTATGAATGGTAACATTAAGAGCGATCGTAAGATACAAAAGAAAAACAGCATCCCAATGTTCTTTCTGTTTGATCATATCCAGGGCCTCTTGTTGAAGCACAGGCAGTGTCTGCCGGATAAGCCCCGGATACTGTCTGTTGAGCAGAAATCGTATGCGGCCGTGCTCGAAAGTGGTAAAAAGGTCGTCTGCCAAGTCCGGGACCGGAAATAACAAGAA
The DNA here is from genome assembly GCA_937998305.1 of uncultured Desulfobacterales bacterium. GTDB lineage: Bacteria > Desulfobacterota > Desulfobacteria > Desulfobacterales > UBA11574 > UBA11574. The sequence continues at coordinate 44,243 of CALLDL010000055.1, forward strand.
AAAACGCTTCAGATCGGAAATATGTTCATTATTTAATATGGAATTCAACTCGCCAATCCGATCATCAATTCCTTCAAATCGTAGGCATTTTTCTGTTGCTTTTTCCAGGTCAAAGTCAAAGGTACCGAATTCATAGAGTCCGGCCTCAAGCCGCGTAAGGCACTTATATAGTTTTTTGTTTTCGTCTTTTGTAAAAAACTTACTGATTTCATCGGGCAGATAAATAAATTTTCCATCTGAACAGACGAAAGTCTCTTGGCCGTGGGTCTTGCACATTGTACCCGGCAAATTAGACAGTGATTTTACGGATATTGACAGGCTGGTACGTGCCTGCAGATAGTTGTTTAGTTGTTGCCGAACTTCGGAAAGCGGAACCGTTACCTGCATGTCCGAATATGTGTCGATGCCGAGTTTCGATTCCAGCGATAAAAATTTTGCTGCCAGTTTAAATTTTTGATTTAATTTGTTTAATGTTAGGAAAACAAAATCGTCCAGAGCGTTTTGGGAAAGCAGATACAATCCTTTTTTCATTCCAAGCAAAAAAGGATCGAACAGGCGATGGTCGGCCTTTATCACCCGATGAAGCTGTTTGATTTGCCAGGCCCGGCTTGATACAGAAAAAGATCGTATGGCACGGGGGATATTATATGCAAAATTCTGGCACTGAACATAGGACATTTCCCCTGAAAACGTTTCGCCCAGAAGATCAATATAGGCACATGCGGAGTCAAAGTCCTTCTCGTTTAATAATTTCGACAGTTCATCAAGGGGATCTTTCAGAGTGTAGGTTCCCTTACTTTCCATAATCATTAAAGTTTTCAGGAAACGCTTTAAAAATTTGAAATCACCGTGTTTTAATACCGGCACAAGATGTTCGGCCATAATGCGTCCCAATGTCGGTCCTTTGTGACCGAAGCGACGGATGAGTTCCCGATAGCGATAAAAATTTTCCGAACTCACTTCTCCAATAAGATCCGCATAGCCTTTGGCCACAGACTGACCGAAGGATATCTCCATAGACAACGCCCAAAGGGTCTCTTTAACCAAAATGACAACATCTTCTTTCGACATGGAAACGGCTTTATGATCCAATGATGTTTTGACCGCTTGGAACAGTTCCGGGTCAGCCAAATGAAGCTGTTTAAGGGGGTCTAATATTTTCATGGTGTGTTAAGTCTTACGTTTAAAAAAAAAAGAACAAAATGATGAATAACCTATCACAATAGTATTTTATGATGCGATTGTAAATAACCGAAACATTTCCAATTAAATTTTATTGAAATTTTATTGATATAAATGTAATAGAAAATGATGCTATTTGATAAATCCTGATTTACTTCATATTAGCTTATCTGGCCGAACAGCCGAACATAGCGCTTTCATTAGATAGTACCTATCCGCGAATCGTGGAGGTATTATTGCGTGTCCAATTCAGAAATGAGCAATTTTTTTGTCGAGCAAGGCCGCACAAGGGTTTGCGGCAAGGCGTACTCAACGTCCGTCGCAGCCGGAAAGCCGCGGAGAACGCCGCTCGGCGAAAAAAGGGCCATTTATGGATGGACACTAGCTAAGGAGGATTTAATACCATGGTCAAAAATCAAAACATCCTTCTCGTTTATCCCAAAGTCCCAAGCAATACCTACTGGAGTTTTAAGGGCGCACTCAAATTTATTCAAAAAAAAAGCGCCATGCCACCTTTAGGGCTTTTGACCATCGCCGCCCTTTTCCCGGATATGTATAACCTGAAGCTGATTGACTTGAATGTTGCGTCTTTAAACGACAGCGATATTCAATGGGCGGATGCGGTATTTATTTCCGCCATGATTGTTCAACAAGATTCCATGAAAGAGGTGATTCGACGCTGTAAACGGTTTGGCAAAATCATTGTTGCAGGGGGACCCTTTACGACATCAAATCATAAGGACATCACCGGCGTCGATCATTTTCTCTTGGGAGAAGTTGATCAAACCTTGTCGGATTTTTTACAGGATCTGGAAAAGGACGTCGCAAAACCTATTTATCCGAAACCGTGTTATCCGGATATCTCCAATCTGCCGGTCCCGCGGTTCGATCTTTTAGATATTGACGCATACGGTTCCATGGCCATTCAGTATTCCAGAGGCTGTCCCTTTCACTGTGAGTTTTGTGATATCTGGACTATCTATGGCAACAAGCCACGCTTAAAATCTGCCGATACGCTTTTGCGAGAACTGGATACCCTTTATGATCATGGGTGGCGGGGGCCGGTGTTTCTTGTTGATGACAACTTCATCGGCAACAAGAAACGGGTTAAGACCGAACTGTTGCCGGCGCTAAAAGCCTGGCAAATAGAGCATGGTTACCCGTACCATTTTTTTACCGAAGCCAGTATTAATATGGGAGACGATGAGGCGCTGCTGACGGCCATGCGGGAGGCTGGATTCAACCAGGTTTTTATCGGGATTGAAACCCCTGATCCCAAGGGACTTGAAGAAACCGGTAAGATACAAAATCTAAAAGCGAACATGGCGCATTCCATTCGTACGATTCAACGACACGGAATGGAGGTCATGGCAGGATTTATCATTGGGTTTGACAGTGATAAAGAGGATATTTTCGATCGACAAATTACCTTTATTCAGCAAAATGCCATTCCCAAAGCAATGATCGGCTTCTTAAATGCCCTTCCAGGGACCCGTCTTTATCATCGGCTGATGATGGAAGGCAGAATATTAAAGGAATCCCTCGGCAACAACACCCACTGCATGACCACTAACTTTAAAACCATCATGGATCCCAACCGGTTAAAAGAAGGATATAAAAGAATTCTGGCCTGTATTTATGATTTCAATCTGAAAAACTATTTTGAACGTTGCAGCCATTTTTTGGATAATATAGAGTATACTGGATATTTTCAGAGAAAAATTCACGTTAAAGATCTAAAAATTTTTTTCAGATCCATTTGCGGGCAGCTTTTGACGCCATACGGTTTTCAATATCTCAAATTTGTCCTTCGAAGCATGATCAAACATCCCAACATTTTTGGCGAAGCCATCTCTTTATGTATTTCCGGACATCACTTTTACACCATTACACAACATACTTTGAAAACCGAAAAAATCGCGTCGATTCTTGATGAGAAATACCATAATTTTTGTGATTTGGTAAATCAATATTCCGATGCCATGATGAACAATTCAAAAGAAAACTATCAATATTGGGTTAAGCTTTTGAAGAAGCAGGTCAAGATACTCAGGCAGATGCAATACACCATCAACAAAATCCATTCAGACCACCGTCATGAACTCAGTCAAAAATACATTGAACTCTCAAGGAAAATGCGGGAAAAACTGACGAATTTCGAAGCCATGGTTCTGGGAACTGCCTCTCCATCCCAGAAGTAACCGAATGCCGGGATTTATCGGATTTTCTTTGCAAAGGTCTCTCTTTTTCTCACCTCCATTAGGCCCCTTTCATAATTTGCGGATCGGAAACTTTCTTCTACTTTCAGGTGTCCTGTCATGGATGGACACTAGTTTATGGGGCGATAAAAATACCCGCTATTTTTTTATTGACAGGGAATACCACGTTGTGCCACTAATACAGGGTTTTATATTATAAGATTTCATCTTACTAAAATTAAGGGAGAAGTTTATGGACAGCAATGAATTTGCAGTATTTCGGAAAAAATTAAACAAAACCCAAAAACAGATGGGGAATCTTTTGGGGGTATCTATCAAAGCCATACACAGCTATGAGCAGGGTTGGCGATCTGTGCCGCCTCATGTGGAAAGACAGGTGTTTTTTCTAATGGGCAGAAAAAGAGGCGTCATCAAAACGCAAAAACCGTGCTGGACGGTCAAAAAGTGCCCTGTAAAACAAAAAAAAGAATGTCCTGCATGGGAGTTTCAAGCAGGAAAGTTTTGCTGGTTCGTTAACGGAACCATTTGCTGCGGCATAGCGCATGAGAAATGGAAAGACAAAATGAAGATATGCCGGTCTTGCGAGGTTCTGGCGCAGATCATTTGATCTGACAATCGTCATGCTTTTACAAGTCATCTCAAAAATGCAGATTACGTTCAACAGCAAGTTGAGCTTTGCGAAATCCCGACATTCGGGGGCGCGAGCAATTGAAAAAGCGGAGCATACATGTAGAGTATGTGAGCATTTGAAGAGGCTTGTTGTAAATCCCGTTATGCGGGGCAACACCGTAATTGGGCGTTAGATGTATTTTTGAGATGGCTTAAAATAAAAATCAAACGAACTTAAATAAATTCTTGCCCCATATCCACACGTTACATTGCCAATTTAAAAAAGGTAAATCAATGAATACGCTAGCTGAAGATCAAAAAAGCGTTAACCAACCCAAGCCTACCAAAAAAAGAAAACTCATCGGTGACAGAGGGGATTATTTTCTAAACAGAATCGAAGGGGAGACCGGTGCCAATGTTTCGGCGTGTTACCAATGCGAACGATGTACCAATGCCTGTCCGGTCAGCCATTTTATGGACATCAAGCCCCATCAAGCAGTGCGTTATGTTCAACTGGGATGGCGCGAAGACCTGTTAAAATCGTCGACCATATGGGTATGCTTGTCCTGTGAAATGTGCACCACATACTGCCCCAATGAAGTGGGTGTTGCGGAAGTCATCAATCATTTGAGAAATATTGCAGCACACTCGTCTATCACACCGAAAGAAAAGAACCTTGCCGTATTTCATCAGACATTTCTGGAAGTGCTGAGAAAGTCCGGTAGGGTCAACGAATTCCAGTTGATGAACGCATATTATTTAAAGCCGAATATATTGCATGAAAAAATAAAAAGCGGGAGCTTTAAAGAGGAGCTTTTACTGGGGTTGACCCTGTTGAGAAAAGGAAGACTGAAACCCTTCACATCCAGGTCAAAGGCCATCAAAGACATTCAAAAAGCTTATATTCAGGCCCGCGGAGAAATTGTTTGATGAAACTGTCTTTTTATCCCGGCTGTTCTTTGGAAGGCATGGCTGTCGACTATGCCCGATCCATTGATGCAGTATTTAAAGCGCTGGATATCGATCTGGTTGAAATCGACGACTGGTCCTGTTGCGGCGCTACGGCTGCCCACAGTCTCAGCGAGGCCATGTCGGTCATTTTGCCGGCAAGAAATCTATCTGCCGCCGAGCAAATGGGGCTTGATATTGTTTCTCCTTGTGCCAACTGCTTCAATCGTCTCCGGTTTTCCCAGCAGATGATACAGAAAAGAGTTTTGGATATTCCCTGGCCGGTGACCGGTGATCTAAAAATTCATGATATGACGCGTTTTCTGGCGGAACCGCCCATGATAAAAAAGATCGAAAAGCGGGTTTTAAAACCTTTAAAGGGTCTCAAACTGGTTTGCTATTACGGCTGTCAGATGGTGCGCCCGCCGAGAATTACCGGTTATACGGATTATGAAAACCCCCAAACACTAGATCGCATCTCGGCAGCCACCGGCGCCCAGGTGATTGACTGGTCTTATAAAGCAACCTGCTGCGGTGCCAGCATCGGTATCGCGCGGAGGGAAATTGGAGATTCTTTGACAAAAAGACTTTTGGATAAAGCGCGGCAAGCCGGTGCTGAAGCCATTGTTGTGTCTTGCCCGCTGTGCCAGTCGAATCTTGATATGATTCAGAAAGGTCGTTTAGAAAGGCCGATACCGATATTTTATTTTACCGAGTTGCTCAGGTTGAGTTTCAGCGACAGGGGTAATCCGAAGTGGTTTAAGACGCATTTTACGAATCCTGTTCAGCTGTTAAAAACCAAAAGCCTTCTATGATATTATGGAATCTTATCTTAAAAATCCGGTAGGAAAAGTCATCGTTGTCGGGGGTGGAATCGGGGGTATCCAGTGTGCCCTCGATCTGGCGGATACCGGTTTTTACGTTTATCTTATTGAAAAATCACATACCCTGGGTGGAACAATGGCCCAGCTGGACAAAACCTTTCCCACCAATGACTGTTCCACCTGCATGTTTTCCCCCAAGCTTGTCCAGGTGGCCGGACATGCGAATATCGAAATTCTAACCACAAGTCGTATCCTCGAACTCAACGGAGATCCCGGTCTATTTACCGCCCACATTGAAAAACGCGCCAGATATATTAATGAAGAAAAATGCATTACATGCGGAAAATGTGCTGAAAAATGCCCCAAAAAGGTGCCGGATCCCTTTAACGGAGAACTGGGGATGCGAAAAGCGGCTTTTTTAACCTTCCCCCAGGCAGTTCCGTTAAAATATGCAATAGATGCCGAGCATTGCCTTTATTTAACCAAAGGAAAGTGTGGTGTATGCCAAAAAATCTGTCCTGCCGATGCTGTTGAATACGACCAAAAGCCGGAGCGCCTTGAAATCGACGCCGGGGCGGTGGTGATCTCGACCGGTTTCGGACCGGCGTTGACGGCCAAAGAGGGAGAGTTTGGCTACGGAAGATATCAAAATGTTGTCACGTCTTTGCAGTATGAACGGATGTTGTCCGCCACCGGCCCGTATGAAGGACATCTCAAGCGACCTTCTGATGGAAAAATTCCTCAAAACGTTGCCTGGATTCAATGTGTGATGTCCCGGGATCCGGCCCGAAACCGCCCCTTTTGTTCTTCGGTATGCTGTATGCACGCCGCCAAACAGGCTGTTTTAACACGCACCCATGGGCCGGATACCCAAACCACCATTTACTTCATGGATATTCGGGCCCATGGTAAAGGGTTTGACGATTTTGTGGATCGCGCGCGTTCTATTCACGGTGTGCGATACCGGCGATCCATGATTTCTCAGGTCTATCTGAATCCTGAAAATGACAATCTGATTATCGAGACATTTGATCATCATCTCAATCGAAAAAAGGAAGAAGAATATGATTTGGTGGTTCTATCGAGTGGTTTTAAACCGTCGGATGGTTTTATCGACCTTTCCAAACAGCTGGGGCTGGTGGCGAACCCTTATGGATTTTTAACCACCGAATTTGATGAACCGGTTTCCACGTCCCGACCGGGCGTCTTTGTATGCGGCGGCATCGAATCACCCAAAGACATTCCCGAAACAGTGATCCAGGCCGGTGCCGCTGCCGCCGAAGCTTCCATCCTCATCAGTGAGGCCAGGCATACTGAAACGGTGGTGGAAGAAACGCTGGAAGAAAAGCCCATTGATGCAGCTCCCAGGGTGGGTGTTTTGGTGTGCCATTGCGGTACCAACATTGCCGGTGTTGTGGATATACAGAATGTTCTGGAAGACGTTAAACGACTTCCCCATGTGGTGTTTGCCACCGATTTTATATTTACCTGCTCCACAGAAACTCAGCAGACTATTGTCGATCTTATTAAAAAACACCGGTTGAACCGTGTGGTGGTGGCGGCATGCTCGCCGAAAACCCATGAGCCGCTGTTTCAGGAGACCTTGAGAGACGCAGGCTTAAATCCATATCTGTTCGAGCTGGCAAGCATCAGAGATCAGTGCTCCTGGGTTCACGGAAACAATCCTGAAAAGGCCACCCAAAAGTCCAAGGAACTAATCCGAGCCAGTGTGGCCCGGTCCATTCGGCTTGAGCCGCTGTATGAAAAATCATACCCGGTGGTTAATGAAGGGCTGGTCATCGGCGGCGGCCTGGCCGGCATGACAGCCGCACTGACCATTGCCGACCAGGGATTTCATGTTCACCTGGTGGAAAAAAGTGATGGCCTGGGAGGATTTGCGAAGAATCTCAAATTCACACTGGAAGGACATTCTCCTTTACGCTTGATCCGCTATCTCATCGAAAGGGTCACCCATCATCCCAACATTTCTGTTTATCTGAATAGCACACTTGTTTCCCATGGCGGACATCTGGGCGCATTCAACGGGACGGTTGAAAAGAAAGGCGAACGAATCGATATTCAATACGGGGCAGTGATTGTGGCCACCGGTGGGCGTCCGTATGAACCCAAGGAATATCTTTACGGCCAGGATGATCGCATTCTCACCCAGGTGGAGTTTTCAAAACGTCTTTTGGATGATCCCTTATGGGCCCGTCAACTCAAACGAATTGTCATGATTCAGTGCGTGGGGTCACGGGAACCCGATTTTCCCTATTGCAGCCGAGTGTGTTGTTCGGCAGCCGTGAAGAACAGTCTCCAGCTCAAAGAAATGAATCCCGGTGCGCAGGTGGTTATGTTGTATCGAGATGTCAGAACCTTTGGGTTCAAAGAACTGTATTATTTTAAAGCCCGGCAAAAAGGCGTCCTCTTTTTCCGGTATATCCCTGAAGAAAAACCATTGGTATATGATGACAGCGGAAAATTGATCGTCGATTTCACGGATCGAAGCTCTCATCAGGATTTTTGTATTGAGCCCGACCTGGTGGTGTTAAGCGAAGGTATTAGGCCCGGTGAAGGCGCCCAGCAGATTGCCCGCCTTTTGAAACTGTCCACCGTTGATGAGGGTTTTTTTCTGGAAGCCCATGTCAAATTAAGGCCGGTGGAATTTGCCACTTCGGGAGTCTTTCTGGCAGGCCTGGCCCATAGTCCCCGCTTTATTGATGAGAGTGTTACTATGGCCAAAAGTGCCGGACAGCAGGCCATGAAAGTGTTGTGCAGGGAGAAGATGACGACGTCTGCTGCCGTTGCGGAAGTCGATGCTGAAAAATGTGCGGCATGCTTGATTTGTGTCCGGGTGTGTCCTTACGGCGCACCGTTTATCAATGAGAAAGGGGTATCCGAGATTCCGCCGTCGGCATGCATGGGATGCGGCATCTGTCCCTCGGAATGTCCGGCAAAGGCTATCGAACTCAAGCACAGCACCGATGATCAGCTTTTGGCAAAAATCGATGCCCTGCTTGAATCTGCCATGAAGGATGATTAGGGTATAATTAACTGAGGGGTCGGGGAGTTTTCTAAATAGTCGCTCCATGGATGATCTTTTTTTAAAACGCGTGAACTCGTGGCAAGGGCTCGTAAAGAAAGAACAGGAACCTATCTTTGAAAAATCAATAGGTTTGTTATACAATCTTCAATTTCTTTTAAAGACGTGATTTCGGCATGCGCCTGTTCTTTCTAACGATCCCTAAGCCACTCAAACAGCACCCGTTTTAAAAAAAGATCATCCATTCCGCTGATACATAAGGATTTAGGAGAGAAACTCCCCGAGGGCTCAATTAACTAAGGGGTCGGAGAGTTTTTCTAAATAGTTGCAGGGGCTAAATGGAGGAAATCATGAAAACATTTAAAGATATCAATTCCACCGTGGGATCGACACCTCTGGTGCGTCTGAATACCATCGCGGATGGGCTCGGCGCTGAAATCTTTGCCAAGCTTGAGTTTTTTAGTCCATTGGGAAGTGTCAAGGATCGAATCGGCGTTTCAATGATTGAAGCAGCCGAGGCAAAAGGGTTGATAAACCCTGAAACCACCATTGTAGAGCCCACCAGCGGCAACACCGGGATTGCTCTGGCGTTTGTCTGTGCTGTCAAAAAGTACCCTCTGACATTGACCATGCCCGAAACCATGAGCATCGAGCGCAGAAAGCTTTTAAAGCATTTGGGATCGAATCTTGTTTTGACCCCGGGCGCAGACGGGATGAAAGGCGCTATTGCAAAAGCCGAAGAGATTTTGGAAAATACGTCAAATGCCTATATGCCCGATCAGTTTTCCAATCCTGCCAATCCGGAAATTCACCGAAAAACAACTGCCGAGGAAATTTGGCGCGACACCGGCGGCAACGTGGATATCTTTATATCAGGGGTTGGAACCGGCGGCACCATTACCGGGGTATCTGAAGTCATAAAATCCCGAAAACCGTCATTTAAAGCCGTGGCAGTGGAGCCTGCTGATTCACCCATCCTGTCAGGCGGTCAGCCCGGACCTCACAAAATCCAGGGTATCGGTGCCGGGTTTGTGCCGGATGTGTTAAACACCAAAATCATCGACGAGATTGTTACGGTGACCAATGAACAGGCCTTTGAAACTGCCCGAAAGCTGGCAGCACTGGAAGGTATTTTATGCGGCATATCGTCCGGGGCCGCGGTTTGGGCTGCCATGGAAATGGCCAAGCAGGGTGAAAACAAAGGAAAACAAATTGTGGTCATTTTGCCGAGTACCGGTGAACGATATTTGAGCACGGATCTGTTTGTTGACTGAAGACATATTTCACAAATACATCTAACAAGTGTCCATCCATAAATAGTCTTTTTGCCCTATCTCTGCGCCTGCCCTGTGAAATGCGGAGCCTATTTCTCTGGGGCGTAGGCCCTACGGGCCGGAGGCTTGGTCTTGAGCAAAAATTCTCATTTATGGATGGACACTAACCTAGGGGATTTTGTTGTCGAAATTTTTTGTCCCTAAAATCATACCATGCCACAAATCAAACCGTACACGCTTTTTATAAAAGATTATCCATCTTGTTGGGGCATAATTGCAAGTGAAGACCACATCCCGCGAACACGAACATTTTTATTTACAATTTAAATACCCCGACTCCTCACCTTATTAATAATTTTGACTACCTCTATGCTGTTCGCTTTAACGCGCTCTTATTTGCCCAGACAGCTTTCCGATGGAAACGGAATCATCCTGCGGCTTACTGAGATTGTGACCGCTGGTTCAAATTTGTGGGAATAAGATTTGCTGGCGCAAAATGCTACAGTATGGGCCTTTTTGCACCATTGATATAACCGCTTGATTTTGTAAAAATTTCAGAAATATCGGCTCAGAGTGTAGCATTTTGAGCCATATTGCCAAATCAGCTGGCAGGGTAATTGCTTTATATCCATCATATAAAATACATTATGATTACAAATCGTTATGGGCATAGATGGAAAAGTTGCATGATTTGGCACCGATTATGCTTTAGAAATAGGGTAACGAGTTAGACAAATACATCAATAGAACCCTATGATCCAGAGTTAAGGAGGTTTATCATGGAAAAACGAGCAACGAAAAAAACGAGCAACCCTTTTGTTTATGGTATCACCAACGATCAATGCGTGTGGAGCAGGGCCGGTGTGATCAAGCCTATGAAGTGCATCAATGCCTTTGACTGCCTCGACTGTTCCTTAGACCGGAGGGTGCAATCCAATTTTGAGACAAAACAAGCGCAGGCCGGGAAGATGGGAAAAGCCCATCTCACACCAAGGATGCGAATGCTGAGTAGCCAGCTAAAATGCCGACACATGTTCAGTGGCCGCGTTGATTACAAGATGTGCGCTCACAATTACAACTGTGTAAAATGCCCATATGACAAAATGATCGAAGACACGGGTTACATGCCCGGTATCAAGCAGCCGGTTTGTGATCAGGCTGCAGGCTTCAATGTAGCTAGAGATCACTATTTTCATTATGGACATACATGGGCCAGGGTGGAATACGGTGGCCGGGTGCGAGTCGGCATAGATGACTTTGCCCTTCGCCTGCTAGGCCCACAGGATGAAATCAAGCTTCCCGGGCTGGGGGAAACGGTTTTCCAGGGCCAGCATCAGGCTACCCTGAAACGGGACCAGAACGAAGCTGTAACTCTGAGTCCGGTGGACGGCAAAGTGGTTGCTGTTAACTATAAAGTAAAAAAGAAAGTCCAAATTCCCAATGATTCGCCCTATTATGGCGGCTGGCTAATGGTCATTGAACCGACTGATCTTAGAAAAAATTTGAAAAATTTATTCTTCGGCACTGAGAGTCTGGCCTGGATGGATGATGAAGCCACTCGTCTGAATACGCTGCTGAGTGAAGAAACCGGTTACCAGATGGCGGCCACAGGTGGTGAGGCCATCAAGGATATCTATGGGATGGTGCCGAGAATCGGCTGGGATCGATTGGTTGAAGAATTTTTAGGTTAAGCTGACCCTAACGAGGATTTGGATCCTTAAATATCACGGTTAATCAATGTTTCCAGGTGCCGTTTGATTTCATATTCGCATGCCGAACAAAAGTACAGAGATAGCGAATCCAACGGCTCTAAATCACTGGAGTGCTTCATCAGGCAGGTGGTTTTCCAGCAATGTTTAATGCCCAATAAATGACCGACTTCATGGAGACTGATCTTGGCGATCCGCTGGTAGGTCACCGCTGGATCCTCGGCGGAAAGACGATGCAGTGAAACCAAAGCCGCCTTGCCCCCAAGTTGTGATTCGCCGTAGACGAAAGTGAGAATTGGCGAGCATAAATCACTCTCAATTAGCCCCAACTTGAGTGGTGCTCCGTCGGTTATAGAGCATAGTGTTTTAATGATCTTGGCCGCATCGAATTGATTGCGACCCGGTACGTAGGCATAATCAGGTTTGTCGAGCACCGGCCGGATGTCGGTGTTGAGGCCCATTATCGCCTGAAGGTTTGCAGCGACGATGGAGACCGCAGTTTCATTTACATGGCCCAATAGGATGAGATCTAGCAGGGCTTTATCTGTCTGTTTTGATTGATTTGTGTGCAAGTTGTCTACATCTAGGATCGGCCTTAAGGCCGGGTCATATGATAGCGTTTTATCTTTCTGTTGAGGGTGCTTCGATCAATTCCTAATTGTTTGGCTGCCCGGCTTATGTTCCAATTACACGCTTCCAAGGCGGCTCGTACATGGCTGATTTCAACTTCTTTTAATGTAAGTGTACCCAGTTGGCATTCAGCACCCGGGGTGTTCAAAAAGGTCAACTCTTTCGCCCCAATCATTCTTCCCCGTGCTATCACAACCGCACGTTCGATGACGTTACGCAATTCTCGAACGTTACCGGGCCAGGAATAGGACATCAACATACCCAGGGCTCTCTGAGTGAACCCTTCCATACGTTTGCCGGTCTCCTGGACGTAGCGCTCCAGAAAATGATCAGCCAGAGCTGGAACATCCTCTAAACGTTCCCGGAGCGGGGCGACAGGAACAGTGATGACGTTAATCCGATAGAAAAAATCCTCCCGGAATTGGTTTTCCTTGATAAGTTGGGGAAGGTCCTGATGGGTGGCGCTGATTAGGCGGAAATTGGTCTCTATGGCACGACTGCCACCCAGCCGCTCAAATTTTTTTTCTTCCAATGCGCGTAAAAGAGAAACCTGCATTTTGGTGGAAATTTCCCCGACCTCGTCTAGAAACAAAGTGCCGTTATTGGCCATCTCCAGTCGACCACGCCGAGCTTTGGCGGCGCCGGTAAATGCACCTCTTTCGTGGCCAAAAATCTCACTTTCTAAAAGCGTCTCTGATAAAGCCCCACAGTTTATGGCCACAAACGGCCCGTAAGACTGCTCGCTATGTGTATGAATGGTATGCGCTATCAATTCCTTTCCCACCCCGGTTTCTCCTGTGATGAGCACCGGTGCTGAGGAGGGTGCAACATCCTCAATAATTGAAAAAACCTTCTGCATGGTTTCAGACTGTGCGACAAAACCCTCGAAAATGGTCTCTCGCTGTTCCGCCAACTGCTCCCGCAAAGCGATGTTTTCATCTCGTAAAGCCTTGCTCGCTATAACACGTTCCATGAGCAGGGAGAGTTGATCAGGATCGAAGGGCTTGCAAAGGTAATCGCAGGCACCACGCTTCATGGCTTCTACCGCCGTCTGGATGGATCCATGGGCAGTGATCATAATCACATCGACATCCGGTTGTTTCTCTTTTAATCTGGCCAGAAGTTCAAGGCCGTCCATTCCGGGCATCTTAATATCTACCAAGTACACATCACAGGGTTTCTGCTGCATTCGCTCCAGTGCCTCCGGGCCGGAGCCTGCTGTTTCAACCCAGTATCCGTCTTTTTGAAACCATGCTGCCAGAGCTTCGCAAATGTTCTCTTCATCATCTACTACCATGATCTGCATCGCAGAACTCATCGATTTGCTCCTCCAATTTAATAGGTCGCGTTTGACATTATGGTTCTTCTCCAATTTAGTTGGAGAAGAGGGTCCGAGGATTCAAGGGGTCAAGGATTCAAGCTTGTACCCTTTGGGATCACACCTGCTCAATTGAAGATGACCCACTTATTTTGCCCCAATTAACTACAACTAATCGGGAGATGACCCAACATTATGAACCTCATCTATATTGCTGAGGACATTGATTTGGCATCCGCATAGCCCTTTTTATCGGGCGAACTTTTGGGCAATTTAATCTTAAACACGGCGCCCTTGCCCGGTTTGCTGCTGACCTCTATAGCGCCATTATGTTCTCGTATAATGCCGTAAGTCATAGATAACCCGAGTCCGACGCCTTTGCCGTCCACTTTGGTCGAGTAAAAAGGTTCGAATATGTGGGGTAAATCTTCCGGCTTGATTCCCTGGCCGTTATCGGCAACGGTTAGCCATACCATGCCCTCTCCATCATCCAGTCCTCCGCTGATGGTCAGCTTTCCACCTTCAGGCATGGATTCAATGGCGTTAAATATCAAGTTCATCAGGCATTGCTGAATCTGAGCACTATCACCACATATTTTAAAAGGCGCTTTCGGCAGATTTACTTCATATTCTACTTGGCTAGACTCGAGTTGATGCTTGGTCAACATCATGATCGTTTTAACGACCTCGATCAGATCCATATCCTTTGCTTCAATACTTTTCTGCCGTGCGAAGGTCAGCAAATTGTTAACGATGCTGCCACATCGCAGTGCCTCGCGAATAGACAAATCCAAATACCGTTCAAATCCGGCCGAGCCTTCCGCAGGCATTTTATTCTCCCGCAGATAGGACAAAATGAGTTTGTTGAAGGTGACGATGCTGGTGATAGGGTTGTTGATCTCATGACAGACCGAAGCGACCAATCGGCCCAAAGATGCCAGTCGGTCTTCCTGTGCAAAGCGTGACAAATCGTCTTTGATGACCCGGGTGTGCTGTGCGATACTATCGGCAAGAACCTTTGTTATATCTCTTACGGTTATCACTAGCTGGACGATTTCGTTCAATTGGTTGAATATGGGATAGGCTGTCACTTGGGAAATTTGAGGTTCTCCATCGAAGCCGGAAGTTTCGTGCATGACTCGGGAGGGCTGGCGAGTCTTTAACGTTTCTTGAGCCGGACAGACTCTTCCAATACAGTCGCAATGTTTCAGAGAGTCATGGATGACTTCGAAACAGGACTTTCCGAGGACAAACTCACGGCCTTTATCTCCGGTGATTAACGGAGAGTCATTGCAGTTGATAATGCGGAAATTACGGTCTATAACCATGACACCGTCCGGTGAAGCCTCCAAAAGCGCAGAGGCAAATGATGTGGCCAGGTTGATTTCAGTTGCTTTATCGGCAACTCGCTCATACAGAGTTGCGATATCTAATAAAAGCATTGAAGCCTGGCGGTCTAATATACCCACCGTGGGTTGTTTATGCTTAACCAGATCGGACAGTATTTGCTGTTCTCCGGTTAATTCAAGAATAAAATCCAAATGTTCCATAGACAACATTTCTATATAATTATCAAATAGTTCTATATCCATTTCGCCGGCGTATTTATAACATGCGATGGATTTGGTAACGGCCGCTATTCCGGCGATCTTGAACTGGAAATGGACAGGTTTGATTGATTTCAGCGCCTGCATGATGGATAGACAGCGGGAACCCCTGGCGACCAGGCCGACATTAAGCACCAGGCAGTGCTCCAACTCTTTACTTATGGCCATGCTCATTCTCCTTCCAAAGACCAAACGTATGAAAATGGTGGTGAGGTTTGTGGAGAAGATGGA
This sequence comes from uncultured Desulfobacterales bacterium, assembly GCA_937998305.1. GTDB lineage: Bacteria > Desulfobacterota > Desulfobacteria > Desulfobacterales > UBA11574 > UBA11574. Next base: position 59,837 of record CALLDL010000055.1, read on the forward strand.
TTCAAATGCTATAATGAACGAGTTCTAACCTATACATATTAAACTCGCTAGATCTTGGCACATAGCTGCGATGAGCAATTAATCATTCAGGACAAAACGAAAAGTATTGTAACTTTATCAGCGGGGAGTGTCAGTATATACGCAAGCATCGGCAGATATGATAAAATGCGCGCTCCAACTCCATGAGTAACGCAATTAATAATATTTTAATTTTTATGTGGGGTTTTTGTCAAGCAACAAACGGTGAACAAGGGAAAGGAAGATTATGGTGCTTTCCGATTTAGCATCGCATCTGTATGATTTTACCTTATTTGTCAAACTCTGATTTCATTTCCTGCTCCAATGCCTGTATACGATTCATAACATTTTGCATAAATATTTGAGAAGATTCGCCGAGCTTCTGCATAGCGATTTGCTGTTTATTGATGTACAATTGGCCTAATTCAGACTCAAAAAATTGTATCAAGGACCTCAATTCTTCATCTGAATATATTGATTTGATAATTTTCACGTGGTTTCCTTTGATTTTTTCCCACGACAATTCTTCAACTAAAATATTCGTCATCTTGTTACTATATTTTTTAAGTAATTTGCGTTGATTTTCATTTAAGTCCTTTGCTTGGGAACGTTTATTTATTTGCTGTGAGATTTGTGTTTTTAGCATATCGAGTAATTTGCTGTTTTGATCCTTTTGCTTGGTAACAACTAAAAATTTTTCTGCGAGAATATCGGATCCATCTTGATTTGCACTTGAATTTATAGGAACTGACAAAAAAAATAAAAGCAGAATAATTGTAACGTATCTCATATAATTTCCTTTTGTTTTAGCATTAGAGTGACGCCCCTCAAATTATAAAGTTCTACATTTTACTCTTATCGTTTATCATCAAGGGTTAAACATATTTCCCCTCTTTAGAAAGTTCCGAGACGACGGGGCCGTCTGTGAATTCTCTTAGACTCGTTCTTGAGCGGCCGGCGCGGCTCGCCGCCACCGGGGGGTAAGACAATCTCGTCCTCCGAAGCGACCCATACAAATCGTGACTGCGATTTGCTCCCCTTGTAGGCGGAGACCCGGAAACGGCGCACATGGAAGCCGCAACTCATCAAGCGCTGCTCGAATTTCTTGCTCGGCTCAGCCGACCACACAGCCAGACACCCCTGTTCGCGCAGCGCGCGGCGACAGGCCCGAATTCCTTCACGACCGTACAGACGCCGGTTCGATGAATCTGTCATTGCACTGGGTCCATTGTCGATATCCAGCAGGATCGCATCGAATTTGCCCTTGGAACGTGAGATAAGCTCGACGATATCGCCCGTCTTGAGGTCAACCCGTTCGTCCCCCAGCGGCTGGCCGTTGAGTTCTCCGAAAAACTCACGATTCCATTCGACTACAGCACTCAACAGTTCACCCACCACCACGTGGGCGTGGGGGCTGAGCATATCGAGAGCCTGGCGCAGGGTATAGCCCATACCCAAGCCGCCGATGAGTATGCTGGGCGCCTTGCGACCAGCCAGATGAGCGCAACCCAGCCGCGCAAGCGCCAGTTCTGACTCATGTTGGCGACTGTGCATCAAATCCTGACCGTTGATCATGATCGAGAAATCACGGTCATGCTGATAAAGCACCATCTCGCCTCCGTCCGGGGTGCGGGTTGTAGCTATTCTTACTCTTGGTTTCATGGTGGCATCCTGGTGGTGGCAAGTGACAGGTGGCAACTGGCAGAGATACCTAAGTCGCGTTCCGGTTGTTGGCAGCCATAGCCTGTGCTCACTCTTTTCGGGTTGATTGTAATAACAGTGTACTGTTTTTCGGGTGGTTCCAAACCCGCAACTTCATCGGGAACGAAACCGGCCCCCAGGTTCTGGTAAAAGGCGATGCCCGCTTCGCTCTCGTGGTCCACTATCCATCGGACAATATGACATCCTGATTCCCAGGCAAAATAGTCGCTTATTATATTAGGGGCGTGCCGGCAGTCTCCAAACCCAATTCTTCTTGTCTGTTAACTCAATTCAGTTACAGGCGAAAAATTATCACAATCATCGCAATATTTTTCCAGGGCTTTATGATAGTCTTTTTGTTTTAACGCGTAGAGGTTTTCATTCCAAGATGGTCCGTCTTTTTGTCCTAACAATTCAAGTAATTC
>CALLDL010000056.1 GCA_937998305.1 uncultured Desulfobacterales bacterium
CAAAAGAACGAACTCAAGGTGTTTATCTCAAGCCGCGAGTCGAGATGTGATGAATGCGGTGAGAATCTTGGCCGCAGTGCTTGGATATTACTCCAAGGTGATGACAAGGGCGCTGCATGTCTGAGCTGTGCAGACCTTGACCATTTAGTCTTTTTGCCTTCCGGTGACGCTGCCCTCACTCGCCGTTCTCGAAAATACTCGAAGCTCGCGGCCATTGTCCTCAAATGGAGCAGACCACGCAAACGTTACGAGAGGCAGGGTTTGCTGGTAGAGAATGAAGCAGTTGAGTTGGCAGAGCAAGAGTGCAAGGCGGACGCAGACACACGAAAACTGAGGCGCGCTAGCGCAGCTATTCGTAGAGCCGAACTTGATGAGGAATACATAGTAAGTTTTGCAGCTCGCGTTCGTGAATTGTATCCGAATTGTCCGATTGGAAGAGAGAACGTGATTGCAGAGCATGCCTGCCGTAAGTATAGCGGGCGCGTGGGTCGAAGCGCAGCGGCCAAAGAGTTGGATAAAGAAGCAGTTAGTCTCGCAGTCGCTGCCCATGTTCGCCACCAAGAAACAAACTACGACGAACTGCTCCTGACTGGTTTCGAGAGACGGCAAGCGCGTGAACAAGTGCATGCTCGAGTCTCTCATGTGTTGACCGAATGGCAATCAAGCACTTCCTAACAAAGCGCATGTAGGCAACGCCCTATAGGTCGCGCCTGATGCGCGCCGTTATGCATGGTCAAAAAAGGATGAATATGAAAATCGCTTCTATCTGATTGTCGGTTTGCATCTGATTGGAATTATGACTCAAAAATGTTATCCCGCGAAAAGGCTCCGTAGACTTCCCTTGCGCTTTACATGTTTATGAAAAAATGACGTAAAATAAACGTCATTTTTTTAAATTTGCATGTCAATAATTTGGCGGAAAATTTTTCTTTAAAAACCAAACAGTTCCCATCAAAGCCCAAAATACCAACCCCACGATCCACGTTTCAACCCCGATTTTACATTCGATCTCACCACAATAAACACACCTTTGTATCCTGGAAAACATTTTTTATAAAAAATGATAATATTTAAGTAAATATATTAGAAACAGTCAGTTATGATGTCATCCAAAAACGGTTTTTCCTAATAAAGAGGATTGATTGAGTAAATCGATACAAAGGACAAACATTGTCGGAACAAGATGGCATGCTTTTTGCAAAAAATCCAAAAGAAACAAAAAATATGGACATCATGACAGCCGGTAGGGTGCATGTTGAAAAAAAGTTAGGCGTGTTGGGAGGCAAATGTCAAATAAAATTCCGATTAGGTTTGAAGACACAAATATTGAAGTTTTAGCAATGATCGTCAAGGCAGCATCTCGGAAATTCGATTGTTCAATGGAGATCGATTTTACAAATGGAAACCGAAAGGTTGAGTTTGTGGGTGATGACTTTTATAAACCTTTAATCGTAGAAGAAGTTGAAGAAATTTTCTCAAAGAATGGAGTATGAATGGTGTAAAGCGTAAACTGTTTTAGGGAAAATACTAGCAGAACTTCTTAATCTGTTTAAATTTCTTTCCGAACCGAGATATTTCCTCTTTATCTTTTCTCATTTCTTATCCCGGGTATCTATTACATCCTGTTCCAGATAGATGACGTACCTTTCCAGTCTCTTCCTTGCTTCACCCTTTGGGAACCAAAAGATTTGTGAAGACAACCAGCTTGATGGTTTCAAAAAAAAATCACACGTATACAGGAGAAAAAAATGGCTCAGAGAAAAAAGCATACACTTCACGATCATCGACTTTCGTTCATTTGAGGTATTAAAAAAGTAATTGACTTTCATCAACCGCTTTGTATCAAATAGATGATGCAACACGATAAACATCCTTCGTGGCAACACGGCCATGGGTTCGGGCAAGACCAAAAACGTCCGGGTGAAGTTCGCACTATCATTGTCATCACCATTACCGGAGCCATGATGGTTGTCGAAATCGCAACCGGCATCCTCTTTGGTTCTATGGCCTTGCTGGCCGACGGTCTGCACATGGCCTCGCACGCGGCCGCTCTCAGCATCAATGTATTTGCCTATATTTACGCCCGACGTCACGCCCATGACCACCGATACACATTCGGAACCGGAAAGGTCAATGCGCTGGGTGGCTTTACCGGGGCAATTCTGCTTGCACTTTTTGCGCTGATTATGGCGTGGGAAAGCATTAAACGATTTGTCTATCCCGTGGAGATCGCCTTCAACCCGGCGATTTTCGTTGCTGTTCTCGGATTGATCGTCAATGGCGTTTCTGTGTTCATTTTGGGTTACCAGAACGATCATCAGCATCGTGATGGAAACGACCACGACCATCATCATGACCATAACCTGAAAGCCGCTTATCTTCATGTACTGGCCGATGCCCTCACGTCGCTTTTAGCAATCTTTGCGCTCTTGACGGCCAAATACCTCGGCCTCGTCTGGATGGACCCCTTCATGGGAATTGTGGGGGCAATTTTGGTATCTCGTTGGTCTTTTGGGTTGATACGTGATGCCGGCGGTGTTTTGCTGGACAAACGCGGTTCCGAAGAAATCATAACAAAGATAAAAAATTGTATCGAAAAAGATGAAAAAAACCGAATTTCCGATTTGCACCTTTGGTCGGTTGGACCGAACATCTATGCTGTCATCATCACGGTTGTCACCAGCAATCCGAAGCCGGCCGAACACTACAAGCAGCTAATTCCATCTGATCTCAACCTGGTGCATGTGACGGTTGAGGTTCATCAGGGTGCAAGGAACCTAAATTCTTCAAGTCTGCAAAAATGAAGAAAAATCGTGAACACGTGCAAAATCGTCGGTTACATAATAACTGAAAAGTTGTTGTTGAATGGCCATGCTTTCACGACTTCGAAATATACTCAAAAGATTTCATCCAGATTGAAATCGTCGGACGGATGTGTGAAGGGACTTTCATACATCAGACAATGATAATTTGATGAAAATAACGACTCAAGTTTCTGAAAGCAAATGAGGATTTCGTGAAGGTATTTCCTTCACTCAACAACCTTTGGTAAAATGGGAAGCCTATGCTTTAAGCCGCTTAAAGCGGTTATAAAATCATACAGTACCACAAAGCGATCATTTCCAAACCATCTTTCAGTGTTTTTTCTCTTAGTCTAAAAGTGTCAATAGGTTAGCAACAGTTTCTTCATAAAATTCCCCGAACTTCAGAGTCAGACCCAAATATTATCTCTCATTGTCAACAGGGGTTCTATCTTTCTTATATCATTTGAGTTTTAACAACCATAGAAGAACAATCCGGATCATTTTAAATTGGCACATATATTGCTCTAAAAGGTCATCTTAATCTTTTCAAAGAGCTTTCGTTTTTCAACATGTAAAACTGAAATCTTAAAAGTAAATTTCCCGAAAACAATGTTTAATCTACAAAATAATTTTGAATATGAAGCAGTTACAAAAGAGAAAAAGATCTACAAATTTAAAATTAATTTTGTTGTTCTTCTTTATATTTTTTTATTTCGTATCATCCATTCATGCAATGGACATTACACTCCAATGGACCCCCAACAATGAGCCGGACGTGGCTGGCTACAAAATTTTTTTTCGTGAGGAAAGCCAAACCTATAATTACAATGCTCCATATTGGGAAACAATAGAAGCCAAATGTACCATTTATGATCTGGATATAACGAAAACGTATTATTTTGTCGTAAGAGCTTTTGATATCGATGGATTTACAAGTAGTAATTCCAACGAGGTGATTCTTAGAGAAGGGACAGCAGTAAATAGTGCTGGTAACGGTGCTATTGGCGGTGGCGGCGGCAGTGGTGGCTGTTTCATCGCAACGGCTGCATACGGATCGGTACTGGAGCCACGTGTTAGAATATTGTGTAAATTCCGCGACCGTTATTTGCTGACCAGTGGGCCTGGAAAAACCTTTGTGAAGAATTATTACAAACATTCACCGCCTGCAGCAGATTTCATTTCCAAGCATGCCGGTTTGAGGGCGATGGTCTGTATTTTTCTTTTACCGCTTGTGGGATTTAGCTGGATGATGTTGAAGATTGGCGCGGGTTCTACAATTTTGCTCATACTACTTACTGGCTTAGGTTTGGCTTATCTTGTGGGATGGATAAAGAATAATCGGTATAGCAACTCAGATGAAATTCAAATTAGGGGTTAATGTTTAATGGTTGAAATATTAAAAGAATTGTTCAATGGCAGCCCAAAGGCATCGAAAATCGAATTAAATGATACATGCTCGGACTGCAAGAGTGAGGTAATCATTAAAATAACACACACATCAGGAGGATTTGGATTGCAGGGTGGCGCTTTATTTAAGAGCTCCGCCGGCGGGTATTATGCTAAGTGTCCTGATTGCTATAACCTCAATTGAGCGAAAGCCGATGATACCCCATGGCCTGCGGCCTGACTCCTACGGCGTCTTCGTTATCAAGGGTTCGCAGTAGACGACTACGGCTTCACCCTTGATGCCTTGAATCTGGGGCATCCTCGAATTTCGCTCAATTAAGCTATAAGGTTAATCCCATGATTGTTAATTGATGATTGTTATAACAGTTTGAACCCGTTTGTCAGTTTCGTAAATTCTGACTCAGAAATCTCGTTCCAGGGAGCAATGGGATCGAACTGAATAAAAGATTTTGTATTCGGTGAAAAGACTTTTCCGCCGGTAATCCTTGGTGTTTTCATGAGGTATTTGAAGTTTTCCCCTAAATCCAGAATTAAATCCAGATCATCATTTTCTTCCAAAAGCTCCACAAGCAGCATGTTTTGAACAAGGCCGCTGCCTTTTAACCGTTTTTTACCGTCCCTGCCGGTATACACCTCGATGGACGTTTTTTCGAGCAACGCAGCTGTATTGTCATCCGCCACTAAAAAAGCTTGTTCTACCAGATACGTTGCGTTTTCAAATGTAATCCAATCGCTCATTAATTTTCTCTTTATTGAGGATTTTCATGAGCTTACATGAAATATAGCGATTGTCAATATAGCGTTGTTTAAATACAATATTTAGCCCACGAGTTCACGAAAGTACCATTCGGGAACATTTGAACGCTTCAAATGACCCCAAGAAGAATTCAATAGTGCTTAAGGCGCCGCCAAATCCTATCATATAGCTGAGAATTTCTATAAAGCATGGCGCAAATGCTTTTACTCAACTTCAATTTCACAGCTTTTATTCAGATGGGCGGAAAAGAAATATATTGAAGCAAGCAATGCCGGTACAGCCAACAAGAATCCAAAAAGCGGAAGAACAGTGATACCGCTCAACATAAAACCTGCTGTGACAAAAAGGAAAAAAACTCCGATACTCGCTTTTGATATCCGTTCAACGATGCATATATTTTTCATAAGGTCACCTCATTAATTAAGCTTTTTTACGCGATCATTCAAAATAGTTAAAAACTGACACCGATTTGAATCAACGTTGTCTTGAAAAATGGTAAGGCTTGTATAAAGAAAGTCAAGGAAATATTTCACGCAACTATCGCAGTGGTTAGATTTATGTTACTATTTGAAAAATTTAAGATCATCGGCCAAGTTTCCGATCTCACCTTGGGTGCATTGAAAGCGTTCTAACCCGAATATTTTATAGTTTAATTTCTCAAAAATTTTCATGAAATATCTGAGATAGGGTTCTCTTGTCTATAGTTGGCAATTGTTATAAAACCTCCCATTCGCAGGCTTGAGCCTTTTATAAAGCGTTAAGCTCTCGGAATTTATCCCGTTTAAGCGGGATTTACGATCTGCTTCGCTAAGTGCTTTTCGGCTAAAGACTCAAAAATTACTCACCTGAAGATTTTGAAATGGTTTCTCATGATAAACAGCGGTTAAAAACGGCGTTATGCGGCAGAAATAATCACAAAAGACGCTTCAATAAGCACTCAAAGAAATTTTTATATGGGAGACATCTTGTTTAATATCGACTTTCGCTCAATTGAGGTTTAAATCAATGCGATAGTGTGATATTCACTAATATACTAATATAATATCTGATTTTTTCAATCGTGTTGTACCCGTTTTGCAACGCATTCAAATTACTTCAGATTAAATTGAGGTTATCGGATGAAAGTGGACGGAAAAGACTTGCGACCTATTTGGCTGGATGAAGATTTGAAAACGGTAAAAATAATCGATCAGAGACTTCTCCCGCATAAATTTGTTATTGCCGATCTTAAGTCCGTTGATAATATTATCATGGCTATCAAAGAGATGTACGTCAGGGGTGCGCCGCTGATCGGTGCGACAGGGGCATATGGTGTGTATCTGGCGACATTGAATTCGCCGGCGAAAACCATCGATGACGGTTATCTGAAGGCGGAATGCAGCAGGTTGAAATCAGCCAGGCCAACGGCGGTGAATCTTGTCTGGGGTGTGGACAAGGTGTTATCCGCGGTGTTCAGCGTATCGGGTACTTCAGAAAAGATCGATGCCGCCCGAAAAGAAGCTGAAAAAATTGCCGAGGACGAAGCTGAAAACTGCCGAAAAATTGGCGAACACGGAGTCAGTTTGATCGAAGACATCAGCCGCAGAAAAAAAGGCGAAACCGTCCACCTGCTGACCCATTGTAATGCCGGATGGCTGGCCTGCATCGAATACGGTACGGCCACAGCGCCGATGTATGCAGCATATGATAGGGGGATCGATATCCACGTATGGGTTGATGAAACCAGACCCCTGAACCAGGGTGCAAGACTGACGGCGTGGGAACTGGGCAAACACGGCATACGCCACACGGTCATCACCGACAATGCCGGCGGTCATCTCATGCAGCACAAAATGGTGGATATGGTGATCACCGGGACCGACAGGACCACTTTCACCGGAGATGTTGCCAATAAAATCGGGACCTACCTCAAGGCCCTTGCAGCCCGGGACAACAATATCCCTTTTTATGTCGCTCTTCCATCCAGTACATTTGATTGGACGCTAAGAAATGGAATTAAAGAGATTCCCATCGAAACACGCGATCCGGATGAAGTTCGATATGTTCAGGGCATGGATCAGGGGAAGACTATAGATGTTCTGATTACGCCTGAATCCAGTCCGGCTGCAAATTTTGCTTTTGATGTGACACCGGCCAGACTGGTGACCGGTTTTATCACTGAGCGGGGAATTTGCAAAGCTTCTGAAAAAGAGATACTTAATCTGTTTCCTGAAAAGAAACCAGCAGTTTTATAGCCCATTATTAATAGTATCGCATTCTGGCAATCCGATGTAGAATCGGATTGACGGAATGCTTATCTTATCAGCGTTGTTTATGAGTCATATTACACGAAAAATCCTTGACTTTTTCTGACTCAGCCCTTTAAATCGCATCATGTTGACCGAACTGGATAAAAGAATCATCGCTTCAATTCAGGGGGATATCCCGGTAACCGAACGGCCGTATTTAGAAATTGCCGAAAATCTGGGTATTTCTGAGGAATTGCTCCTAAAAAGCCTGAAAAATCTTTGTGATAAAGGGGTTATCCGGCGGTTTGGCGCTACATTGCGCCATCAAAAATCCGGATATGGAGCCAATGCCATGGTGGCATGGCAGGTTGATGAGAACGATATCGACATTGTGGGCGAAAAGATGGCCGCTTTTCGTGCGGTTTCCCATTGCTACCGGAGAAATCCCAAAGACGATTGGCCATATAATCTGTACACGATGATCCATGCCAAAGATGAGGCCTCTTGCCGGGAAATTGCCCGCAATATTTCCAAAGATACATCCATCGACAATTACACCCTTCTTTTTAGCCGTGAAGAACTTAAAAAGACGTCCATGAAATATTTTCCAACGGGCGATGACGATTAATCATTACGAATCGTTGTGAGATCCGACACCCCTCATATTCTTCTGATCAATCCCTGGATCCATGATTTTGCTGCCTATGATTTTTGGGCCAAACCCCTGGGACTTCTGTCACTGGCATCGATACTGCGGTGTCATGGATTCAACATTTCCTATATTGACTGCCTGGATCGTTTTCATCCCCAGGCATCTCCAACCGACCCGTATGCCCGATTCGGCAGGGGACCGTATCTTAAAACCCGTATTCCAAAGCCTTCCGGGTTGGCCGATATTCCCCGGCATTTTTCCAGATACGGGATCCGGAAAGCATGGCTCAAAAAAGATCTTCATTCCATTAAACCGCCTGATCTTGTTCTCATGACGTCTATGATGACGTATTGGTACCCGGGAGTACAGGAGGCCATCGCGATGGTAAGAGAGGTTTTTCCGGAAGTGACCATTGTGCTTGGCGGGATATATGCCAGCCTCTGTTATGAACATGCAGTAATCCATTCAGGTGCAGACCGGGTGGAAACAGGAATCGGAGAGGAATATATTCTCGAGAGGGTTGGTGAGTATACCGGTTTGTCGGTTTCCTCGGAATTTGATCCTGCGGACCTGGACACCTACCCTTATCCTGCATTTGAGCTTCAAAGAAAGATACCCTACGTGCCGCTGCTGACGTCAAAAGGATGCCCCTTTACCTGTAAATATTGTGCGTCCCATTTTTTAAATCCTAAAAGAATGGTGCGAAGCCCGAAATCCGTGGTAGAAGAGATCAAATACTGGCATGAAAGATTTGGCGTAGAAGATTTTGTCTTCTACGATGACGCACTTCTAGTGGATGGAGAAAAGCATGCCACCCTCATATTCGAAGGGATCATCAATTCAGGTCTCAACATCCGCTTTCATACACCCAATGCGGTTCATATCCGGGGGATTTCAAGACAAACCGCCCAATTGATGTTTCGGGCTGGTTTCAAAACACTCCGCCTCGGGCTCGAAACAGCAGCGTTTGATGCAAGAGCAGAATTGGACAAAAAGGTAACGGCCGAAGAATTTAAACAGGCGGTGACATGGTTAAGAGAAGCGGGATTTCATCAAAGCATGATCGGTGCATATCTGTTGGTAGGTCTGCCCGGAGAAAAATTGGCATCCATTGAGGAGTCAATCCACATCGTCCGGCAAAACAGCGTAACCCCCGTCTTGGCGTATTACACGCCGATTCCACACACAGTTCTGTGGCCCAGTGCTGTTGCTTCCTCACGATACGATCTGGAGTCAGACCCCGTGTTCACAAACAACGCCATATTCCCCTGTCAGCAGGAACCCTTTTCGTGGGAAACGCTCTCGCGCCTTAAACATCTGACTGGAAATTGAATACTCAATTTTCAATTTTCATTATCTTCATTCTTCAATAAGATATCGATAATTTGTGGTATATAATCATCTGCCTTGCCGGCAGCGAACCTGCATGACGCTGCAGCCCGATGTCCTCCCCCTTCAAACGCCGAAAGCATCGCACCGACATTCACCTTGCAGTTTCGATTAAAAATACTGTGCCCCACGCTCACGGCAACCCTATCTCTATCTTTAGTATCATAGCGAATTTTAACACTCACCACCGCTTCGGGAAACATTGAGTAGACCAAAAAACGATTGCCGGTGGGCACCTTGTCGAATGCGCGGAAATCCGTAATCGATACGTGTTTGTTGAGTATTGTATGTTTTTTTAAAAGGTCTTTATAGATTTTATTCTTTTCAACAACTGCACCGCATTGCGCTTTGACTTCTGGATCTTTGAGGACTTGATCAATTTTAGATTTTCTGAGTAGATGAACAAGCTGGTTCCAGTATCGTTCGTCATATTCATCACGCCCCAAAACCGTCATGGAGAGCAATACAACACCGTACTTTTCTGGATAAAGGACTTCATCCAAAGATAGGTCTGCAGAATCTATTTTATCGGCTTTTTTAATTAATTCACTATAATCGCGTTTAAATTTGTCTTTATAATGATTAAAAATAACACCGGCTGCTGAAGGGGCAATCTTGAATGCGCCTTTAAACGGTTTGTCGATTTTGTTGGTATGGTGATGGTCAAACCAGAGTGTGCAACGATCATCAAACGGCAGGTTTGCAATGATATCCCCTTGTTGAACATCCACTATACCCCTTTGCATGTCATTGGGCTCAACCCATTTCACGGGACCTGTTACATTTTCCGCTTCAAAAAGCAGCACAGCGCACACAATGCCGTCAAAGTCCGGCCGGGTGATAATACGCATAATGTTGGACTCCTTCATTTTTACTTCATTTTTACGTCTTTTAAGTACTGTTCCCATTCCATTGGAAGAAAATGTTTTTTGGCGTTGTTGCATTCCTTACAAGCCGCAACGACATTGCCTTTTGTGCTTCGGCCGCCCCTGGAGATGGGTACGACATGGTCCATGGTCAGTTCTTTGGGAGCTGTAGGGTGGCCGCAGTAGTGGCAGGTGCCTTTGGAGCAGCGGCGTTTCCACCACTGAGAGCTTCTGAGTTCTCTGGCCTTGCGTCGTTCCCTGTTCATCTCTTCTTCTGTCAGATTGTAGGCAAAAGGTTCCATTTTTCGTATTTTATTGATTAAGCGACAAACCGAGACTTTCGATCCATTTTATGATTTCTTTTGTTAATATGGCATAAAATTTTTCAGATCCTCCGAGCCCCTGCCTTCCAAAAAAATAGTTTATCTCTAGAAAAAGCGGCATCTTAACTTTTGATAAGGATGAAAAAAGAATATCAAAACCGGCGAGATTGATCCTGGCTTGACTGCAAAAATCCTTCACAGATTTGATGGCTGTAGTTTGCAGGTCCGGGTCAGTGTCGTAATCAATCATCGCTCCTTTTGCGACATTTGACAAAAAATGATCTGTATCGCGCTGGATCCGCCAGTAAGAAACAATTGTCTGGCCGATAACAACAACCCTAAGCGACCGGTTGTTTGCAGGTATATATTCTTGAATGATAAACCCCTTTTGTCCGCTATTTTCATATTTTCTGGCGGTTTGTAGCACCTTTGAAAAATTTTCGACCGATTGTATCAGATAGACGTGATCTCCATCCCCACCCCAGTCAAATTTGAATACAAAGGGAAAATCGAAGATCGGTTTTTCCGGAGAACCTCCATAATGCATGGAAAACGCATCCATATTTAGATGCGTTTCGGTTTTGGGATGCGCTACGTTTATTTTTTGAAAAAGCTGTATCTGACCGATCTTTCCTTTGTACTTGAATTTGGTATCAAAATTGGGAAAGACATGTGTACAATTACTGCGCGCCATTGTGTAGAGAGATTCATGGCATCCCTGAGGCAGGATGATGGCATCGGCCCTCAGCATTGCCGCAAGATCGTCAGTTCCGGGCTCCCGCCCGGCACAGAGTCGATTATTATCGGCTTCAAAACAGGGGTGATAGGACAAAATCATCAGTAACCAAATCTTCGAAGGGCTTTTGTGTCTTTGCTCCAGTTTTTATGTACCCGTACAAAAAGCTTTAGATAGACCTTGGCACCTACCATCCGTTCGATCTCTTTTCGAGCTTCCGTGCCGATCATTTTTAGCTTGCTTCCGTTTTTTCCGATGATCATGCCTTTTTGCGAACCACGTTCGACATGAATGGTGGCGTTGATTTTTACAAGGGTACCATTTTTTTCTTCGGAAAATGAAGTTATGGTGACCGCCGTGGAGTAGGGTATTTCCTGGCCGGTGAGACGAAAAACCTTTTCACGGATCATTTCAGCGGCAATAAAGCGTTCCGGCATATCAGTGATGGTATTTTCAGGATAATAAGGGGGGCCTTCCGGCAATAGGGGTTCCATGGCTGCAACGAGTTCATCAATTTGGTTCCCCAATATGGCAGAAACCGGTATGATGGCCTCAAATGGATATTCCTTTGCCCATTTATCCATAATGGCAAGAAGATCGGGTTTTTTAACAAGGTCAATTTTGTTCAGAACAAGAATCACAGGTTGTTTTATTTTTTCAAGTTTCTTTACAATAAACGCTTCGGATTCGGGATCCGGATATGCCGCATCCATTATAATAAGGACGATATCGACATTCCCCAGTGCTGAAATGGCTGCGTCCACAATTCGAATATTTAAAGGGCGTTTTGCTTTATGGATTCCCGGTGTATCGATGAAAATAAACTGAGAAGCAGGACGATGAACCACACCCAGTATCCGGTTCCGTGTGGTTTGTGGTTTTTTAGATGTGATAGAAATTTTTTCGCCCATCATCTGGTTTAAAAGCGTTGATTTTCCCGCATTCGGCGCACCGACAATGGCGACGAATCCGGATCTGAAAATCTTTAATTTGTCCTGCATGTTTGACATGTTATACCTAAAAGCTTTCGTAAAATGCCTTTTAAGCAGCTGGCCGAAAGAAATTTATTAAGATAAAATGCTATTATGATTTAATGTCTCGGTATTCTACAACTTTCTGTTATCAAATATTTATTAATGGTAACCCATCTTTCCATTACTCCATTATTCCAATTGGGGCGAAGCCCCTAAGTCTAACCGATCAACCGTTCAATAGCACCCCATACATCATCTTTTCCCATGCGTGATTTGGTGGAAAACAGGATCAGTTCCTCTTCGTTTACACTGAGGGCTTTGGCGATGGCCAAGTGTTGGTTCTTTTGTTTTATTTTAGACAGTTTGTCACTTTTTGTCAAAATTAGAATGCTGGGAATATTGAAATAATGGAGCCATTCGATAAAATTGAGTTCCTGCATCCCAGGGATGCGGCGAATATCCATGATAAGAACCGCGCCTTTCAATGTTTTTCTTGTTGAAAGGTAGGTTTCAATCATAGGACCCCAAGATTTTCTAACAGAAGCAGGAACCTTGGCGTATCCAAATCCCGGAAGATCCACAAATGAAATTGTCTTGTTTATAATAAAAAAATTAATCAGCTGGGTACGACCGGGCGTGGAGCTGGTTTTAACCAGATGTTTGCGGTTAACGAGGGTGTTGATCAGCGATGATTTGCCCACATTGGAACGCCCGGTAAAAGCGATTTCCGGTAAAGCCGCAGAAGTGTACTGGGATGGCTTGACGGCACTTTTCACGAATTCCGCTGATTTGATGATCATGGTGTTTTTAGATAATTTTCCAGTCTATCCATCCCTTCGGCGATATTTTCCATGGAGGTTGCATATGAAAATCTAAGATAACCCTCCCCATTTTTACCAAAATCGATGCCGGGTGATACCCCCACATGGGCCTTTTCAAGAATATCAAATGCGAGCCCATATGAATCACCGGAGATGTGTTTTGCATTGGCAAATACATAGAACGCCCCTGTCGGCTCTACGGTAATTCCGAGTCCCATAGCTTTAACCCGTTGGATCATGTATTTTCTGCGTTCATTGTAAATTCGCTTCATTTCTAAAATATCTTTTTCAGCTTCCGTGAGTGCCGCAATTCCGGCGACCTGAACCATGGCATTTGCAGAGATAAAAAAGTTTTGCTGAATCTTCTGGATGGGTCGAATGAAATGTTTTGGTGCGATCATGTATCCGAGTCTCAAACCCGTCATGGCATACAGCTTCGAAAAGCCGTTAAAAACGAATGCCTTTTGAGTAAATTCCAGTATCGAATGTTCTTTTCCCTCATACACCAGGCCATGGTAAATCTCATCTGATATGATGTAGGGTGAATCCGCGTCTGAAGCCAGATCGGCGATAGCGGCCATACGTTCCCGTGACAGCAGATTTCCGGTTGGGTTGGACGGAGAGTTAATAAATATCCCCTTTGTTTTTCGGGTGATCTTTTTTTCAATGGCTTTCGGTCTGTATTGAAAGCCGTCTTCCTCGAAAACAGGAACAAGTACCGGTTCACCCTGGACGAACTTGATAAAATTCGGATAACAGGCGTAATGGGGGTCTGAAATGATGACCTGGTCTCCTTTTTCAAGAAGCGCGGAAAACATAACAAACATGGCCGGGGACGTCCCCGATGATATAACGATTTGATCGGGATCCACGGATACCCGATATGTCTTGAAATAGTGCTTACAAATGGCCTCTCGAAGTTCAAGCATACCCAGACTGTGTGTATAATGGGTATGCCCGTTGTCCAGAGCCTTGCAGGCGGCCTCCTTGATACACCTGGGCGTGTCAAAATCAGGTTCGCCCACTTCCAGATGGACGACGTGAATACCCTGTCGCTCCATTTCGTGGGCTTTCTCAAGAACGTCCATAACGATAAACGGCGTCATTTCTTTGGTTCGATTTGAGATCATGTGTTTACCTTACACGACTTTGTTCAGTGGATATTCGATAATTCCTTCTGCGCCATGCTTTAACAGCGTTGGAATAAGATCTCTCACAAAGCTGGTATCCACCACTGTTTCCACGGAAAACCAGTCTGAATTATAGAGTGGGGCAACGGTAGGTGCATTGAGACTCGGCAAAAGGGATACAATGTTTTCAAGATGTTTTCCCGGGATATTCATTTTAAGACCCACCAGGTTTTCCGCAACGAGCGCACCTTTCAGCAACAGGGCAATTTGCTCCAGTTTTTCTCTTTTTTGTGGGTTTTTCCAGGCTTCGTGGTTGGCGATGAGCTGGGTATAAGTCTGCATTAATTCCTGGATAATTTTCAAACCATGCGCTTTAATGGTGCTTTCTGTTTCCGTAACTTCTACGATGGCATCGGCAAGACCGGAAACGACTTTTGCTTCTGTGGCGCCCCATGAAAATTCAACGTTTACATGGATATTTTTTTCAGAAAAATAGTTTTTTGTAAATCCAACAAGTTCTGTGGATATTTTTTTGCCCTCGAGATCTTCGATGGTTTTAATGGGAGAGTCGTGGGTCACAGCCAATACCCAACGCGCTGGCCTTGCACTCACTTTTGAATAGATCAGGTCTGTAATGACATGCACATCCGAATTGTTTTCAGCAATCCAGTCTTTACCTGTCAGACCGGCATCGAGTGTCCCGTTTTCAACATGCAAGGACATTTCCTGCGCTCTGCATAGTGCGCACTCAATGGTATCATCATTAATTTCCGGAAAATAACTTCTTCCATTAACGTTAATCTTCCACCCTGATCTCTTGAACAGGTCTATGGTCGCATTTTGGAGGCTTCCCTTGGGAATCCCCAGCTTTAAAGGCGTTGTCATCTGTTATATACCTCCTCGGGGTTAAATACCGGTTCTCCGATAATACGAATGGATTCTCCTTCAACCATTTTGTAGAAACAGCTTTTATGTCCGGTGTGACAGGCTGCACCGCCGACCTGTTCGACTTTCAGGAGCACAGTATCATCGTCACAATCGATCCGTATTTCTTTTACAATTTGAAGGTTGCCGGATGTTTTTCCTTTTATCCAAAGTGTCTGTCTGGTTCGACTATAATAGGTTGCTTTTCCGGTGGAAAGGGTTGCTTCCCAAGCATCTTTGTTCATAAATGCCAGCATCAGTACTTCACCGGTTTTATCGTCCTGAACGATGGCCGGTATCAAGCCATCCATCTTATTAAAATTTAGTTTAATCATAGTGTTATCTTTTTATTTTAAAAGGATTATCACGAAATTAAATATTTTACAATGAGGTGTTTAAAACTTGATAAATTATCTATTTTGTATAATAATGTCAAATTGTTTTTTGTAAGAACAGTGTATCTTGCTTAAAGAAACGATGTTTGATAACATAACCCATGATGTGCAAATGAAAAAAAATGGTTTACGAATCTTTTATCGATTTAAATTGTTAGGTCATGCCAAAAACTAAAAGAACTTCTCAAATACTCGAAAAACGTGCCAGAAAAAACCAAAGAAGTTATTTTTCAACGATTTTCAAATGGTTTTTTCTCATATCTTTTATTGTTATCTTAATAGGTTCAATAGGAATTGCGGGCGTTTATTTATACTTAAGCAAAAATCTTCCAAAAATATCTTCCCTGAAAGATTACCGCCCAACGATCATCACAACGGTGTATTCAGACGACAACCGGAAAATCGCTGAGTTTTTTAAAGAACGGAGAATTGTGCTTCCGCTATCCAAAATGCCCGAAATGCTCAAAAAAGCTTTTGTTGCTGCAGAGGATGCAAGATTTTATAAACATAAAGGGATAGATGTTTTGAGTATCTTTAGAGCATTTTATAAAAATATCGAGGCCGGAACCATCGTACAGGGCGGAAGTACAATTACCCAGCAGGTTACAAAGTCATTTCTTTTAACACCTGAAAGAAGCTATACTCGCAAAATAAAAGAAGCGATCCTTGCTTATCGCATTGATAAGAAATTTGCCAAAGATGAAATTCTCTTTTTATATTTGAATCAGATTTATTTGGGACATGGTGCATATGGCGTGGAAGCGGCTTCCGAGAATTATTTTGGAAAATCAGCTTACGAGTTGAACCTGGCGGAATGTGCTATCCTGGCCGGTCTGCCCCAAGCGCCGAGCAGATACTCTCCCTTTAAGTATCCGGAAAGGGCAAAACAGCGTCAGATCTACGTTTTAAACCGGATGGTTGAGGAAGATTTTATCACCAACATTCAGGCTACGGAAGCTATCAATAAAGTGCTTGATATTAAGCCCAGGAGAAACCTGTATATCGAAGAGGTTCCTGTCTATACAGAGCATATCAGACGTTACATTGCAAAAAAATACGGTGATGACGTGCTGTACAAAGAAGGTCTCAAAATTTATTCTGCTGTAAACATCGAGATGCAGAAAATGGCACGGGAAGAAATTAGAAAGGGATTATATGCCCTTGACAAACGTGAGGGATACCGAGGACCGATTGAACATCTTAGGCCGGAAGAGATTGAGTCGTTTTCAAAGGAGCTTCAACTCGAGTTGGAGAAGGCATCCCTTGAAGAAGGGAAAATTGTAAAAGGTGTTGTGATAGAGATTAATGACAAGAACAATACGGCCATCGTTCGCATGGGAAGCACACTGGGCGTTATCAGAATTGACGATATGCGTTGGGCAAGAAAGCCGGATCCTGAAATCGCCTATTATGAAACCCGTGTTAACCACGTCGGAGAGGTGTTAAAGGTCGGTGACGTCATACAGGTTCGTGTAAAAAATAAAATATTCGATACAGATCGATGGTGGCTATCTCTAGAACAGGTTCCAAGGGTTCAAGCTGCCCTGCTATGTATTGAGTCGGAAACCGGAAATGTCAAGGTGATGATGGGCGGCAAAGATTTCAGAGAGAGCCAGTTTAACCGGGCGATTCAGTCTAGACGTCAGCCGGGTTCAGCATTTAAGCCGATCATCTACTCAGCAGCGCTTGACAAAGGATACACGCCGGCAACGATGATCATTGATTCACCCATCGTTTATGAGGATGCGGAACATGATTTTACCTGGAAACCCAGGAATTACAAAGAAAAATTTTATGGCCCCACGATTTTTAGGGATGCTCTTTCAAAATCACGTAATGTAGTGACCATAAAGATTTTACAAGATATCGGCATTGATTATGCTATAGATTATGCTCGGAGACTTGGAATCACATCAAATATGAACAGAGATCTTTCCATCGCATTAGGATCTTCCGGTGTATCTTTACTTGAGCTTGTCAGTACATATTCAGTTTTTAACAACCTTGGTTATCTTGTGAAACCCGTCTTTATTACAAAAATTTTAGACAGGGAAGGGAATGTCATAGAAGAAGGCAACCCTGTTAGAAGAAAGGTTATCGAACAGAATACAGCTTATATCATGACCAGTCTTCTTGAAGGAGTTGTCAAGCATGGTACCGGGCGTAGGGTGAAGGTACTAAAAAGACCGGTGGCAGGCAAGACCGGAACGACAAATAATCTTCATGATGCCTGGTTTGTGGGATACACACCCCGTTATAACACAGGGACATGGGTAGGTTATGATGATGAGGGCTCCCTTGGAAAAGGAGAGACCGGGTCCAGGGCGGCGAGCCCTATTTGGGTAGGCTTCATGCAAAGACTGCTGGCTGACAAGCCCGTCAGGGTTTTCCAGGTGCCTGAGGGGGTTGTCTTTTCTAAAATCGATGCCGAAACCGGACTGTTGCCCATCCCTGAATCCAATAAAACAATTTTTGAATGCTTCAAGGAAGGAACTGTTCCCACCGAATACACCAAGAAACCGGATTCCATGACAGAACCGGAAGAATTTTATAAAACAGATATGTAACAAGCTAGGGGCTTCGCCCCAATTGGAATGCTGGAATAATGGAATAATGGAATAATCGGTTTTAGGATAATGCAATGTTGGATTAATGGTAAAATTTGTGTAGAAGATAAAACTAAAAATGGATAAAATCCTTTTAAAAACCAACCTTCCAGTATTCCACTATTCCATTTTATAGGCAAGCGTTCAAGCCTTAATAAATGTGCTATATTTTCATTAAGTTGTGGGAATTCCGAGACGTTAAATTAAATTTCGCACCCATATTTCTTTCTGAGTGTATCTGAGACTTGTCTTGTTAAAGCAAGCACTTTATTTGCAAGATCAAGGGGCAGTGAACCGGTTCCACAAGCAGGGGTGATAAAGGTCTGAGCCAGTATTGCAGCCTTGTCAAAACCAAGTGCCTCTATTGCCGTGGATTGCGCTTCCCATCTTGTAACCAGTGATTCCACGGTCTCTTTTTCAATATCGTCGCTGTTTAAAGTCGGTACAATCCCCCAAGCCAATATTCCTCCGGATTCGATAAATTGCTTCAAATGATCTGGATAGAGCATCAACTTGTCGAAAAATGAATATGCATCGAAACTGATGATGTCTGCGTCGGATTCCAAAATCAAAGACCAGTCGGCGTTGGCACAGACGTGGATACCGGCAAGGCCGCCCTCGTCATGAACTGCGCCAACGACCTCCTCAAAACAGGTTGCCACTTCATCACGGGACACACTGATCATTGCAGAAGACCCAAAGCCGGCAAGGGCCGGTTCGTCAAAAAAAATAATGATCGGAGATCCGAAGCTCGAAAGTTTTTTCACCTGCCATCTGGCTTTTTGAGCCAAAAGTTTTACCGCGGCATCCCTTAATTGTTCGTCATAGAAGATTGCTTTCCCATTCTGGTCCGTTAAACCCATCCCAAAGGTTATGGGCCCGGTTATTTGTCCTTTAATTGCAAGCGGATGATCTGAAAGGGAGTGGAGATGCTCCATAAATGAAAAAAAGCCACGGGCAGTATCAGCTTTTATGGCAAATATAGAATCTTCTATGCCCGATTCTCCCTCGTTTATAGCCAGATAATCTTCGTAAAATTTAAGGATGTCATTATCAAAAGATGGATCAGAGGTGTCGACAAAAGCTTTGTCCGTTTCCATGGTAAGGCCAGGAAATCCCTGCTGAAATTGGGCGATCATTCCTTCTTCCGTATAAGCGGGAAGCTGAACCCATAGCGGAATTTCGGGCGTGTACTTGAAGACCAGTTCAACACCTTCTGTATGATCACGTAGAGGAAGGCTCCCGATCAAAACCGGAAGACCATTGGCCAGGAACTTTTTCGTCATGGATCTGGCTCCTTTTTTTTCATTGCATTCATATGATTTCCCTTAAAAAATTTTTCCGGCCTGTTACTTCAAATTAAGGGTTCAAAACTCTATTCATCACCTTTTCTAACACGGCCAGACTCACATTACAAGGACGACAAAATAAATTCTAAATAGAGCCTGTTCATAATCCGTATTGAATTGACACGTATATATACAGATGTTATTATCAATTAAGTTTTGCACCACTTTCTTATAGAGGATGGGCAAAGAATGGGATATAAAGGGAGTTTTAAATCGTGGCGAATATCATCCAGCTTGATAAAAAACTTAAGCACACAAAAGAAAAAAAAGCTGAAATAATAAAAAAGCGAAAAATTCTGGCTGTCCAGAAAGTATTTCAATGTATGCAGTGCGCTTTCAAATGTGAAAAATGCGGTACCCAGATCCAACCGGAAGAACAACGTCAAGAAAGAGCCGTCAGCGCCCTTCGGATCCCCTACCGTTTTTGTGAGAGCTGTTCCGAGGAATATGCCGATTACATCGAAAGACTTAAAGGAAGGGGTGATTCGGAATATTACTGGCACAATGAAATATGGATTGAATTGTGGAGAAAATGGATTGATTATCAGGGTGTCATCGACAGTTATTTAAAGTCAAAAGAATTTAGGCAGCTTTTGGAAGAACTGAAGGACACCGGGCCTAACAAATAGGAGGACTATATGTTTGGAATTGGAATGCCGGAACTTATTATTATACTTGTAATTATCCTTATCATTTTTGGTGCCGGCAAACTTCCGGAAATAGGGGCAGGAATGGGCAAGGCCATAAGGAATTTCAAAGGCGCCACTTCGGAGTCTGAGAAAAGAGAGCCTGACAAGCTTGAGGAAAAAAAAGAGTCTTAAAATGGTTTCTTTTGAATAACCGGACCGTAATGATTAGAACTCGAGTTTCGCACCCGAATACTGCCCAAAAGCCTCTAAAGCAGCGGGCCGAAATAAATTTTTAAGATAAATTATTTCGTT
>CALLDL010000057.1 GCA_937998305.1 uncultured Desulfobacterales bacterium
TATTGCAGATATCGCAAAATTAGTAATGATAATTTCATACAGCGATAAGCAACTCCATTTGAATCTCTCTTGCGGATAAAATATTCGGGTTTAGTTCCCTTTACCAAACCCACAATGCGGGTAGGTGCATTCCGGGCAATCTTGGCAAAGTCCGCCATGGCCCAGAAACGCGAGTTCTTTTTTGCCGATTTTCTCTCCAGCCAGAATTCGGGGCAGTATCAGATCGAGCACAGTTGTACGGTGATGAAGACCACATGCCGGTACCCCGATCAGTGGAACTTTTCCAATATAGGCCACCAGAAACATGGCGCCGGGAAGCGCTGCAGCGCCATAATGGATTTCATCGGCGCCTGACAGTCGAATTCCTTTGCGGGTAACATCGTCTGGGTCCACGCTCATGCCGCCGCTCAAAAGAATCAGATCGCAGCCTCGCTCAATGTGAGCGCAGATCGCCTTACAAATAATTTCAGTATCGTCCGGAGCAAAACTGATGTGATCTACTTCACAGTCAAAATTGGTAAGCTTTCGGGTTAGAATGGGTGCAAAACGGTCTTCGATGAGACCGTGATACACTTCATTTCCGGTGACAATCAGGCCGGCTCTTCCCTTGCGTAGGGGGCGTATGGAAACCACACCGCCGTTTTGTCTGGCGATGGCGGCAGCCCGTTTGATGGGAGCCCGTTTCATGATCAGGGGAATGGCTCGGGTGGCGGCCACCAGTTCACCTGCTTTCACCAATGTATGGGTATGCAACGTGGCGCACATCACTTCTTCGATCATATTAAATGCTGCCAGAGAGGCGGTATCGATGGTCAGTAGTCCGTCTTGTTCAGCCTTTAAACCGATTTTTCCTTCACGAGGTTCATTTTTCCAAACCACCCCTTTACCGGCCAAGGCTCCGGCTATAATGGCGGCAGCTTCGTCTTCATGGATTTCATCATCCTCCAGATCAATAATATACAGGTGATTTTTCCCGAGTTTCTGTAAACGACACAAATCTTCGTTGCACACCGTGTGTCCTTTATTAAATGCAGGGCCTTTAAACTCTCCTGGACGGATTTCGGTAATGTCATGGGCCAGTTTCATCCCCACTGCATCTTTTAGTTTTATGGTTTTTATCATTTTTAATTTCCTTATTTGTTTTTATCAAGAAGGTACAAAGGATAGAATACCTATAGGTTAAACTCATTATTGGAAACTGTTTGTTATTTTTGAGCGGGTGTCCGGTTCATGTCCGGCCAGGTTATTTCCTCCGATTCGGAAAAATATGACCCTTGAGCACAAGGCTTGCAGAGGTTATGACCGTTTTGAACCACTTCCCGATTATCTCGAACCACCTGGCCGCATCGGCTGCAGGGAACCTTTTTGCGGGTAGGACCAGGCAGGTCGTATTCGCTCATATCCACCCTTACCTTTTGAACCCTAAACAACACACTGTCCGGCATTCTCTTGTAGGCTTCAAGCTGCTGGGGATACTTTTCCGGTATTTCCGGGGCATAAACTAACGTCAAATCTCTGGCCTCCTCTGTAGAAATCACCCGAAACGCCGTGTTGCTTTCCAAATTCAAAAACCTAGCGGCCATGATCTCATAGTCCATAAATTTCAACTATCGGCGGCCCAGCTTGACTCCGGTGACGTAGGCCACCGCATCGCCGGTACAGCGGTCCATCTCGACAAAAACAATAAGTTTTTTGATCTGGTCGATGCGAGTCGGAACATCCAAACCGATGAGCCAGCATCCCAGCATGGCCATTCGCACTCCTACCACCTGTCCCGGACACAGATGCCCGTGGGCGGTGGCGGAATTTTTCAGCAACGTATCAAAGTCTTTCATATTTATGTCCGTTATTTGAGTTGTGTTAACTTTAACATAACAAATTTTAAAAAAATAGAACCAGCTTTTCTAAATTAAAAGTATTAAGGAAGTCAATTTTCTTTATGCTAAACTACCATATTAGAATTAAATAAAATCTTCATTGCGCCTGGATCGAATTAATTTCAACATTTTTTTCTGAATTAAACTGTCTGGAATCTAGAACTGCGCAAACGATCTGGTAATTCTCCAACAAAAACTTTTGAGTTGCCATTGCCAGATTCTGATAAAACGGGGTATCAGCGTTTTCAAAGATGTTATCGACAAATACTGGTACCCAGGCTAATAGATGACTTTCTAAAAAACATTTCTGTTTTTGAATAAAACCGATGACTGTTTCTATATCAGAATCGGAAAAGGCTTCGATTTCTTTGAAAACTAAATAATACATGAATTCAAGTTCAGCTGTGATGTGATCAGGAGCATCTTTAAAATCCTTTGCAGTGTCCAGACCCTCTTCTCGGTATCTGTTTTTTACGTCAAAGGTAGAGTCACCCATTAGGGTTCGTCCGTCATCCAAATACACCGACCCGTAAGGTGCGGCCATTAGTTGATATGGCCCAACAAATAGTTTTGCAAAGTCAACTTTAAGGGCCTTGAAATTTTGGCCGTTTTCAATATCTTTGCGCATACGCTGCACACATTTAGCCGCAAGCTCACTCACATTAGCTAGGTAAAGTTCTAAACTGTTCAATGTGTCAGACAAGCCCGGACTCGGCAGAAAATAGCATTCACTCAAAAGCCGAAATGCCTCCATTCTTGACAGTTCATGGTTTAATAGGTTTTTTGTTTCCATATCTGTTCCTAAAGGGTATCATTGAAATCGTTAGGTTTGAGTTGATGCCATGCCGACCCCTTTCAAGCCGGCATCGCATAATTTTTGTTAGATGTTTATTGAGGTACCTCCATCAGTTTAAGATAGCGTTCTCCAAGTGTATACAGGAGTAGCATGACAGCAAGGGCAAACACGAACACTAGCCATTCCCAAATGCTCGGAAAATAACTGATAAACTCGGGATATTGCTCTGCCTTAGGGCCAACCGGATGGCTCTGTCCGGCCAACAGAATTTCCATGTGCATCATCAGCGTACCAACCAAAATTAAACCCGAGGTGACGGTTTTGCCTCCAACACTCCTACGCACCGAAGGTATCAGCAACAAGAGAAACGGTAGAAAGAGTCCAAGCAAGACTTCGAAGTGAAAACCCTGCCACGCACCAAAAGCATGTTCAAATTTATGGTAAATCAGAAATTCCGGGACCGTTGTGGCTGATTCGATGGCGAACTTAACAAGCGAGAAAACAACCGCAATACTTGCAATATACGCAAAGATGACGGTAAACTCATTGTACAAAGATGTTTGGCGTTCAACATCACCATCACCTGTGACTCGATGAAAGATCATGCTGTACAATAAAAATAGGGCTGTACCGCTTAGCAGTCCCAATACAAGACTGTAAATCGACATCATCGGACCGAAATAGGTAACTCGTGATTCGGTGATGCCAAAAATCGAGCCGATCATTAACGGCGCAATCATAGCAAGCAGAAAAGATATTACGCCCAAGGTGTTGCTGAAACTGCTGTGCCAATCACCTTTATGCATTCTCCAGAATTTGACGATTAACACTACCAGTTCCACGCTGTAGATAAGAGCCAACCACCAGATAGGTGATGATAAATTCGGCGAGAAAAAAACCCAGAACATGTGTTGGACCGAGCCAAGTTCCAGCCCGATGGCCACAAACGCTCCCATAAGGGTTGCGATAGACAGAAATACCAAACGTTTGGCAAACGGTTCGTATTTTTTGACCTTCAGCACCAAAGGAACTCCGGCTAAAAGGGTTAGACCGGAACTTGTGAGTGCCAAAAATATATAAACCCCTAAAGGCAGTGACCAAAGGATGACATCATTCGTATTGAAAAGCCCGTGGCCCTCGATAAAAAGCTTTAGAGCGGTATACAGTCCAAGTAGGATCAAAATACCGAGCACCACAAGCCATATTCCGTATAATCCTTTTTTCTCACTCATTTAAACACCTCCTTTAGTAGGCCTGTACTGGGCCGGGTTGAAATCCCGGACGTAAAATACATGGGGGTTGGTTCCAAGTTGCTCCCGTAACCTGAATGGGCGGAACTTGCCCAGCAGTTTGGTTACGTCGCTATCAGGTGCCTTGATGTCTCCGAAAATCCGGGCATTGGCCGGACAGGCTTCTACGCACCTGGGTAGCAAACCTTTGCGCACCCGGTGATCACAGAAGGTACACTTTTCTACGACACCCTTCGGTCGGCTGGCTGGCAGTGTTGCGCCCCTTTCTGGGTTGAAATAAGGTGTTTTCTTGGCGCCAATCTTTTCAACCTCTTCTTGAGGCGAAGATGTGCCGCCTTTCAACAGAACCTTATTACTCTTCCAGAACTGGTGAGGTTCTTTCCAGTTAAAGTAAATCACCCCATACGGACAGTTAAATTCGCAATACTTGCAGCCTATGCACTTTTTAGGATCGTGCATGGTGATACCGTTGTCCAGCTTGTGCATGGCTTTTGTCGGACAACCCCGCACACAGGGTGCATATTCGCAGTGATTGCAAAGGGTTGGAATGTAGTGGTGCCTGACATTGGGGAACGTACCAACAGTTTCCGTTATTTTATTGGACCAGTATATACCATCGGGCACGTTGTTTTCGTTTCTACAGGCTATACTGCAAGAGCCACACCCGACACAGCGTTGCAAGTCGATTACCATTGCATATCTTGACATGAGTTACCTCCTAAACTTTTTCGATTTTAACGCGCGTGCCGGCGTGCCGGACCGTGCTACCGCTTAAACGATCATAAACTGCCGGGATGACATCATTGTTGCTTCCTCCCCGTGGGACTTTGCCGAATTCTTTGGCCGCCAAAGTACCGTAGGCCCAGTGGCCCTGGCCGTAGCATTTTACCACGGTACCAGGCCGTACACCTTCCCACAGTTTGGCTTTACAGGTCAGGCTGCCGGTTTCTGATGTAATCTTGATCTCATCACCACTTTTGATCCCAAATTTCTGGGCGTCAAGCGGATTGATCTTGGCCACGTCTTCCCAGATTTCATCGCCTGGGTCGAGGTCTTTGAATTCATAGTACCAGGTACAGTTGGGAGTACGACCCTCTCGGTTCAACCGTGATTTGTGATCGACAAAAATAAATGGAAATTCTTTTTCATCTCCGGCAATAAAGGGTTCTTCGTAATGTGGCACAAAAGCCTTTTCATCCCGGGCCTGGTACTGGCACACCTCTAGTACGTGATCGACCGTTGTGTCGTGCTTTTCAGCGTGCTTTTTTAGGGCGGACTTTAGCGTTTCGCTGTAAAACTCGAATTTTTTGGTCTTGGTCTTCATATTTCCCCATTTCTTGCGGTATGGGTAAGGATCTGAGTTCCATACACCGATATTGAGAAATTCTTTCCATCCGTTGATCTTATCGCCGCCTTTGTGTTTGGCCGGATCCCAGAGATTCTGAGTGGCATATTTGAGAGCGTAAAGAGCAAATTCTTTCTCATTGGTCGGGGCTTTGCCGGTTTCCGGATCCTTATACTCCTTGTAATGACGCAGAAGATTGTCAAATCCGCGTTCAGCCAGCTTTTCGGCGATCAGCCAGGGAATTTCGGTTTCGTCGATTTTATAATCCCAGACTGGCTTAACCAATGGTTGCATGAGGGTCACGTGCCGGTAACCGTTGCCGATGGCTTTTACATAGCCCCATTTTTCAAACATGTGATGGGTGTCAGGCAGCAATATGTCGGAAAACCATGAAAATTCGGAAGCATTGGTGGTGATGTGAACGAGGAATGGAATTTTCGACAACGCCCGCTCCCAGCGTTCAGGTTGTCCGCATGAAAAGGCAAAGTTGTTCATGTATCCGATAGCCACCTTAATTTCCATCGGGTCGCTATTTAATATGCCATCGGCAGCGTTGTTGGTCACCACCGCAGAGCCGGGTTTGCCGCTTTTAATGGCGGGAAACTCTAAACGTCCGCGTTGGTCGATTTTTTCATGCTTTTTGCCCTTTTTGGCGATGTCATCCATGAAATCATCAGGTTTCGGAAACTTTTTGGTATATTCCTTGTTGGATTGAAGGGTTCCACCAACATTGTCGACACCTCCGGTCAGCCCGTTTAGGGCGTGGCAAATCATGCTGGTATAACCGCCCCGAACCTGCATCACCGGCCCTCCGCCGACCCAGGAGATGCAATGAGGTGCCGCTTTGGCATACTCGACAGCGACGCGATGAATCTGATCCGCCGATAGACCGGTGCGTTCGGCCGCCCAGGCGACGGTTTTGTCTTTCAATTCGAGATTCCACCACTTAATCAAACCATGGGTGTATTTTTCCTCAAAATCCTCTTCAATGACGTCCCGACCTGCCACAAAGCGATTTTGTCCGTCAATAAAGTCTCCCACAAATTCACGATACCAGAGTCCTTCGGTTAAAATGACATGAGCGATGGCTGCAGCCAGGGCACCGTCCTGGCCGGGCTTAATTGGTAGCCATTCGTCAGCTTTGGTTGCTGTAGCCGACAGTCTAGGTTCGACAACAGCGATGGTAGCCCTGCTGATTACATCTCCCCAAACACTTGTGTAATAGGACACCTGTCGATTGGCTGCTACTGGATCTGCACCCCAAATAAGGACATACCGAGAATTGGTGACATCGTATTGCCGATAGCCCCAATATCCCTCAGTATAATAAGGACCGAACTTTTCAGCTTCAGCACAGATGGCGCTGTGGGAAATATTGTTGGGAGAACCGATGATTTTCGTCATTCGGTCATATAGCACATCTCGCATATACGAATAGCGACCGCGCATCAGCATGTATTTGTGAGTTTCGTTGTTGTTTCTGAGTTCCATGATCTTGTCGGCGATGGTGTTTAGCGCCTCATCCCAGGAGATCGGAACAAACTTCGGGTCCTCGTTTCGTCCTTTTTTGGGATTTGTTCGCTTCATGGGGGTTTTAATGCGATCCGGGTCATACACTTGCTGCAAGCCGAGATGGGATCGGGGACACCCTTCGCCATTGTTGACTTTTGAATTGGGGTTTCCTCTGACCTTAACAGCCCGACCGTCAATGACATATATTTGCTTGGCGCACCAGGAAGTGCAGCCCTGGCAGGTCGAGGCTATCCATTCACCCATTTCGTCCGCTGATATCTCGCTGGTGGCCGCAAGGGCCTTGAGCGAAGGTTTCAAACCTCCGAGTACAACAGCGGTGCCGGTCGCCGCCGTGGCTTTTTTCATGAAGGACCTTCTTGTCATCACAAAATTGCCAAGAATACCATTTACAGAAGATTGAACTTTGGCTTTTTCGTTTTTCATATTTCCTCCATTTGGTTTCTATTATCTAAAAGGAAACGGGTATATTTTTCTTTACAACTATTTCCTTAAGCTGAGTTGTATCAATTGTCAGATATATTTTTCTATTCGGAAATACTTTCGATCCAAAATAATAGCCCATTCACCCCATCGATATTGACTGGTTTATTCAGGCATGTGTGAATCTAATATTGGATTGCATCTTAAAGTTCAGAATGAAATCGTTAAGTATAAATTAGTAAGAAAGATTCCCCTAAGTTGAAAAGTTTTCTTAAAAGGAGACCATAGTCGATAACGCGACTTTCAGGGTATTCCATTGCTCATCTAAAACTATGGATTTTTCTGTGTGAACAGTCCTGGAGAATCGACAGGCGTGTAATTGATCTCAGGACTGAATCCAAAAAAACAAGGAGGATTATCATGGCAAAAGAGAGACATAATCATAAAAAAACTTCTTTGGCTTCTTTGCTATAAGATTAAATTCTATAATTGTATTGAGCCAAATTGTGTTATTTATGTCATTTTTTTTAATCAACGGAAAAGGAATCAGAGCTACTCTCAAACAGTGTTTTTTAGAAACATTGAGTGGTCAATTAATCAGCACAAAATTAAGAGAGTCTTTATGAGAGAGAATTTTGAGTAAGTGATATTATGCGTTTAGATTAAATTAAAATAAAGTGAACTATAATTGCAAGTGTTTTTTCATTTTTGGAAAAGGTTTAACGTGTCTTTATCTTTGAATTGTATTAATTACTTTTTGGCAAGATCCAGAAATTAAAAACCTTAATTTTTTGGGCTGCAACAGGTGATATCTTGCAACTATCTTTGTTCACTCGTAATTGTGATACGGTAATATGATATCACAAAAATTAAACCCTGCTTTTTTCTTGGAATATCTTGCCAGTACCTGCACCGTTCACAACATCAATTGATATACAGATATCACGAATAGAAGGTTGTCAAACCAAGTCCTTCCTATGATGGCTATTCGAATACTGATTAATTCAAAAGCCTCTTCGCTTCTCTCACTGGTATTCTTTTTCCATTTTTGAAAGCAACCACAAAAGCACCACTGAAACCCTTCCGTCGAAATTCCGACTGTAAAGCAGATGCTGATTTTAAATCTTTTTGGTTTCCTACAGTATATTTGTATAGGCCGCTGTCTTTATATTCCCATACATTTTTTAGTCCCTTAAATTGTGGGGAATTTGTTGAAAGACGAGTGCTTGAAGAGGTAATCTGGACCTTAAAAATGATCTCCTGACTTTTTGTATCTGAATCGGTTTTAACCACCTCTGAATTTATTTTTATCTTAGAAAATTCCTTGTTTGATTTCGCTTGTTCAACAACATCTTCTTTTGTTTTGTGTTCTTCTTCTAAAGATTTCGTTTTTCTGATTGTTTCGTTTAACTGTTTTCTCAATTTAACATTTTCTTTACGCTCAGATTTCAACGATGCTTGAAGTCCTTTAATGAACTTTTTAGAGGTATAATTTTTTTTATTTGCTTCATTTAATTTGGCTTCGATTTCTTTCATACGTTTTTTTTCTGTCCGCACTTTTTCTTTATCTCTTTCAATCCGCAATTTATTTTTAGCTTTTTCAAAGTGATAACTTGCATAATAGCTAGACGGGATTAAAAAGAAGGTCAATAATGTAATTATTGATACAAGGAAAAAGGATGTCCAAAATTTTTGAACTGATCTGGCAGACAAAATAAATAAGAAGGAAAAAATATATATTACAGTTATAGCAAACACAACTACAGCAATTTCTAAAAGATAAGTATCACTGTAACGCATTTCGTTAAATAAGTAATACCCTTTTGTCCAATACCAAATGAAGTAAAATCCTAAGCTGGATATGTATCCTCCAAGTATTATCAATAAAGACATCTTTAATTTCTTATCCATAGTAATCACTTCTATTTGAACAGTTCAGTAAACTCCAAATGAATGGCGGAATTATCTGTCCAAATTTTGAAAAAATTATGCGAAGTCAATTTGTTATGATACATTTAAATTTAAATTGTAATACAATTAGATGATTATATCAATGGCGAAAAGGATTTCCCTGATCCCTGCCTGTATTAGATCAGGGAAAAAGTGAGAGGCTTGATTTATGATTATGTGACTATTTTTTAAATCCAAAAATATTGAAGATTTATAACCCAAATCAAACTTGTGTTATCTTGCCAGTATTTGGGCTACAAACAATTTAGTAGGAGTTGTGTTATCTGTAAAGATTTTAGGTTTCTTAAGCCTGCCATTCATAGATACCATAAATCTCGATTCTAACAATACAGAATCTAAACCAGTCCCCCCAAAATCTTTTTTATCTTTAATAGTGTAATCTCATATTAAATTTTTTCCGTAAAAAATGCTCTGCGAAGATCAGCGCCTTCCAGATTGGTTTCAATTTTTCATTGTCGAAAGTAGAAAGTCGTGTATTGCTGGCTAAAGATAAATTTTTCCAGCGGCATTTGACATCCCGTTGAAGTGGAGTTGGAAATTCTATTCATTCGATTTTTTGGGGTTTAGTTATCTTAAATTTAACAAACTAGTACTGTAAGTGGTTAATCAGGGCTTCCAGATAGCGTGATTTTACCTGCTGGCTGGCAAGGGCCTGCTTTAATGGCGGAAGTTTCAAAATGACACCTAGAACTCCAGCCAAGGCTCGATGACTCCATAGTACCTGATTATCAAAAATCAAGTTTTGTAAGTTACCGCGTTCGATGGCCATCACAACAGCTCTGTGGGTTGTATTCAGTGGTGTAATCACTCTCATTGGGCGAGATTTCAGGCGAATATTGTCGTTCATGCAGGCTCTAACGCAAAGACCACATCCCAAACAGAGGTCCTCATTTAGTCTTGATTGTTTCTTTTTTGGTTTATCAGGATCATTAGGGGAGACTAATGTCATTGCCTCCACTGGGCAGGTAATCACGCACTTTCCACATCCGATGCAATTTTTTTTGTTGATTTCGGGGATAAAATTGGTTGTATGGATAGGATTAAAAATCGCAAATCGACGAGCTGCGATCATAGCTTCGCAACAACACCCGCAGCAGTTACATATGAAATTTACTTCCTCTTTCACATTTTCACCGAACTGGACCAGACTGTGTTCATAAGCCAACTGTAAAATATCAAGACCTTCTGCAACATCCACCCGGCGAGCGAAACCATGTTTAATCAGCGACGATGCCGTAGTATTAAACGTCATGCATATTTCCATCGGGGCATCACAGGCTCTATCCATATGGTGCATTTTATGACGGCAATAACACATGCCAATCGCTCTATGAGAAGCACCTTTTATGACCTTGGTAGCACGTTCATAATCCAATACGTGCAGTGCGTTTTCATTGGATAAAACCGGTTCGTGGACAAAGGTTCGCCCCAGGTGAGTTTCGCCGCGAGTAAAAAGATCGCGGATAAAATCCTCTTCCACGTTCAAATACTGATAAAACAATTCGCTCAATACCTTCTGATCAATATCATCCCGCACACGCATCAAGGAAAATTCAAAAAAGCCCGCCATGGGGGGAGGAAGGGTGTATACGGACTCCCCATTTTGGTCTAAATCAACCAGTATAGCCCGACCAGCCAGTTCATTCAGCACTTTTTGAGCACTAGCCAAGTCCATTTGCCAGACGCGGCTTGCTTTTTTTGCCGTAAAGGGCTTGATTGGCAAAAGCGAAACCAATGCAGCCTCTTTCTCTCTGAAAAGCATTTTCAGGATTTTGAATAAGAGCTCCGAAGGGTGAGCACCCTCTGGATAACGATTTAATCTATCCACTAGGCGGGAATAACCGGATTTGATTGTGTTGTGTGCCATAATAAAATAACGGTCTTTATAGGATATAAGGAATCCGTTTCCATCTAATATTAATGGCGTCGCGCAGTACGAGATTAAGTGCCTACACCTTCAATGGCTGTAAAGTGAAGACTTCTCACTGAGACCATAAAAAGTACAGATTTATTGTCATAAGAACAACCTGAAGCTGAGTTTCATTCAGTACATATACCCTATTTCTTACAAAATTGCAAAAAAGGCAAACCCTCGAAAAAGGATTTGCCCTTATTGGAAAACGATATCACAACTTTTGAACTGGCATTAAAATATGGAATACATAGGAGCAGATATGTTGAACGGAGGTTTTATTCTCCCAGGATTTTTCCCACCTGATTGATGATCTCTGCAGCTGTTGCCTTGTCCTTCAAAACGACTCTTTTTCTGGCGTCAACTTTGACCTGCGTGGTTTTTGACGTTACTTCTTCTAAATTGATTTCTATGTCAAGTTCATTTGTAGCTGCTGTTATGATTCTGCCATCTTCTGACTTGCTGTCATCAATAATCTTAATGTCCATTTTTTTTAAAGCAGCAATTGTAGCGTGATGAACCCGATCCAAAGGAGAATTGAACGATCTGTAAGCTACATTGCTAAGGGTGTAGCTTATTCCGGCTCCCGCACCCGTAAGGGCAATAGCTGTACATCCTGACAGTAACGGAAGAAGAAACACAACGAAGCATTTCCTGAAGACAATCATAGGCTTTTAATGCTCTTGGTGAAGCTTGTTTTGCTTACGCATAGCGTCCGGGAGGGTGAAGGCAAATCTCCACGAACCAGACACAGACCATCCGGCCATCTGATCTCAAATGAGCTGATGCCTTAATACTTTAATCAAGGCATTATTCATTTGTTTAGACACAAAGAGGTCTGCCTGGATGAATACGATTGCGCCATAGGGAGGGGAAAGCCCGAGGCTCTCCCAACCAGATTAATTCAAAGGAACCATGTCACTTTTTTAGGGTTACTGTGGTAGGCGTATTTCCTCTGAAAATGTGTTTTTCATATTCTTGACAAAAGCAACAGGAACAGCTTGCTCTCGTCTGGTAAAACGATCATCACCTATCCAATTTTATGTGAAAGGTCAATAAAATAATATCTGAAAACTTGACTGGAAAGGGACTGGCACAACCGATGTCGGGGTGTGTAGGACAGTGGTCGACTGGAAGTGATAAATTGTCTTTGGAGGTGAATGACGGGGCCAAACGGCATTAAGATGCAGGCGAGAGTCTTTCATGTTAGTTTTTAAAGAAAAGCGAGCTCTTTGGGCGGCCAGTAATAATGATTTGCCTCAACCTCACAGCAAAATAGGCAATGGAAAATAGATAAGCCGGCAGGTAAAGCCACCATGCAAAAGGGTTGGGAATTCCTGTTCTTTCAATATCGCCGGGGATCTGAATAATATTCTTCCAATCCCAACAAAATGCCACGATCATGAGCAAGCCACAGTTCAGCTCAATAACCATGTCGTACCACCGCCAGCGGATATCATATCCTTTTTCATCATAATAAAT
The DNA here is from genome assembly GCA_937998305.1 of uncultured Desulfobacterales bacterium. Taxonomy (GTDB): domain Bacteria; phylum Desulfobacterota; class Desulfobacteria; order Desulfobacterales; family UBA11574; genus UBA11574. The sequence goes on from CALLDL010000057.1 coordinate 12,587, forward strand.
AACAAGAAAGCCTGCCACCACCATAGCAAGCGCTATCAATACCGGTGTGATTACCGGACCTACCCAAGGTAGCGGCACATAAAACAAAAGATCCCATGTCATAAGGTTTTCGGGCCAGCTCACCATGACATACAGCCAAATATAGTAAAATATGTCCCATATTCCAAAGGCAATCATAAAAAAGCAGAACTTTTGAAATCTGTTCCTTCCGGCAAACCAGCCCACTGCCACCAGCATGATTATTGTGGCAATTTCACGGACAAACTCGATTCGAACCAAAGGATCGATAACATGTTTTCCGTCCTCCCACTTGACTACCAGAGGGAAGCTGAATCCTCCGTCAAAGTAAATTTCACGGAGATATACAACAACAGCGCTTTCAACCCATGCAAAGGCAATGGCAAAAACCACCACCCAAATCCAATTTCTAAAGGCGCTTTTAGATTTTTTTTCGAATTTTTCGTTGAAGTTGTTATTTTTTATAATCACGGCTTATAGTTCGCTTGATTGGCATCCTTATATGGAAACAGTCTATTGTAATTCTGATGCTCCATGTCTCACAAATGTTTGTCCAAAGTCATCAACAATTGATATATAAATATCATATTTTTCTGGTGTCAGGTCAAGTAAATCCTATTTTTGACCACTGTTAAATCATCTTCGTCAACCGACAGATATTAGAACTCCTTTAAAAATTGTTCTACAATTTATGACTTTCGGAAAGTCTTGTCTTTTCCCTGAAAAACATATCACAATTTGAAACCCTCCGGGATTTCCGATCTTGCCGCATCTTCAGCGTTGAAGCGCATTTGCAATAGAAAACTATGGCTTCATGCGCTTCGTCTTGAATCTGCGGCAACCTCGAAAATCGCTCACGTTAGGTTTAATAATCAAGTTTTTTGGGAAACTGCCGATGATATTTAAAAGGAATCGAATCGATGAATAAACGTAATAACAAAGTAAATATACCTCATCCGCCAATTCATCAACTTCCACTCAAGTTTGAAACAGAATTCTTGCCCCACGGTTTTGCAACCTGTCTTGCATGTAAATTGATGAAGGACCTTCGTATTGAGAACTTCAATAACATCCCCGGCAATTGCCGTTCACCACAGCAGGAAGATTCCTGGTGTTCACTATTACATCTGGTCTTTACTATTGCCTATAAATAAAACCTAAACGGAGCGTTTCAAATAGTGACAGGGTTATAAAAAAGAAATAATTATAAATAAACATTCTAAAGTCGCTAATGAGTATCATCTAATCGGTTGATTTAATTAAGCAAAAAATTGTCGCCATTTGAAACCCTTCGGGCTTGCCGAGTTTACCGAATCTGCTGTGTTATGAGACATTTGCAGTAGCAGACGGAGGTTTATCCCGCTTAATATAGCGGGGCTGCATGTCTCATGCCTTGCATCTTCGGCAAACTCAACAATCGCTCAATTTAGGTAAAGGATAATACCGACCAAAATAAATTTGTTGACTGGCTTGGCAACATCCTTGTGAAAACAAAAACACCCTGTTTTGCCCGGATGCTTATACCAGATCAATTTTACCTGTTGAAGATAAAAACCAGCAATTGAAATCCATTTTTTCCTTCTTTAATAAGGATTTCAGTAATGAACGACCGGACAAAAAAACGGAACAGCATCGTAAGCCGTATTATAGATGGTTCTGTCATGATCGATTCTGTCAAAGACTTTGAAAATCTACTCAAGGCCTTTCCAGATGATCCATGGCTCCATAGATTCTTTGGCGACCTTTTGGAACGAGATAAATCGCTTTATGCCGCCGCCGATGCATATGGGATAGCTGCCGAGCTTTTTATCGAAGCAGATATGATCATGCAGGCCATTGTATCAAAAATCCTCGAATGGCAAATCCTCGGACTGTCTTATCAAGAGGGGCGAGACTTCCATTCATCCCTTCGTAACGCCGGATCTAAAAACACAGGAGTTAAGCATTTTTTCATCAAGATGACATATCCTGAATTGATCGCTTTTATGAGTATGTTGGTTATCCGGTATTTTCCTGAAGGCAACATGATGCAACAATTCGGCGATGAAGAGCATAACCTCTATTTTGTTGTGTCTGGTACTATGGAGGAAACAATTTACCATCGTTTGGAGAAAGGAGGAAAGGTCCAAAAGAAATCATCCCAAAACCTGATTGAAAACGATTTTTTTGGTGAAATTTATCCATTTGAAAAAGAAAAAATGTCTCAGTCTACTGTCGAAACAATTACTCGTGTTGAATTTGCGGAAATATCTAAACTAAGACTGATGAAGATTTGCGGAAAATATCCGAATGTTAAGCATCTTATCCATGGCCTGTATCAGAGCCGTTCGGAATCGGATGAAGAAAGGTTTTCATACACGGTTCGTAAAACCGTCAGACACCAGCTCCCAACCCAAGTAAATATTAAAATATTTAGTGATGAGCCGGATAAAGCCCCTTTGGACCTCGATGGATTCACAGAAAACATCTCATTAGGTGGGGCCAGGGTTGTTTTGGATGCGAATGATGAAACCGCTCGTTTTGGCAGCCTGGTTGGAAAACAGGTTCATATTCAAATATATTTAGCCATCGCCTTTGTTAACCTCTCTATTTTAGGCACTGCTGTTTGGAGCAAGGAAATTTCTCTCGAAGGAAAAAAAAGTGCGGTGTTGGGTATCCAATTTGAAGAGATGACCGATAAAGATCGCAGGTTGTTGCAAGGATACCATTATGGATATGAAGTTGAGCAAGACCGGATTTGGAGCTTATGGGGCTCGCTTATTGGGACCGATGCCGGAACATCCAGCCTGCCAGCGGCAGTGTAAAACCGTGACCTCTGGCATTGGGGCTACAGTCTATTTTAGACGACGATCTTTTGCCTTCAAATATTATTATTCTCTTTCTATTTTACCCCCCTTTTTATATTACCTTTTCGCTTGACTCAAAAACTCGAATCTCATATGTTTATGTTTCACTTGTTTTTATCCTTTAAAAACATTTGGTTAGGGTAAATTTGTAATGACCGTTAGACGTGTCCTTATTTTCGCTCCCATACTTCTGATTCTTGTTCTGCTTCAGTCTTATTTCTGGGTGCCGACATACGAACAGCAAACAAAGGGAAGCCCTGCTCGGCTTGCTGGATACATCGCCGGATCCATCGGCGATGCCAGTCTTTTAAACCCCATCCTTTCGGCAGATTCCGCCAGCAGCAGTATCAATGACATGGTGTTTGAGGGTCTCATCGACCGTGATGAACAATTGCGCTTCAGGGGAAGGCTTGCCAAATCATGGGAAATTTTTGAAGACGCGCTCTTTTATGTCAACCCATCCGCCCGCATACCGGGTCTGGGCAAAGCCGATGCACACACCCTGGCAGATTTCATTAAACACGCCCAAAAAACAACACGTATAAAAGATCCGGCTCTCAAGGATTCTCTAAACCGCATCACAGACATTTTTGTCCTTCCGTCTAGAACTTTTACGGTATCAAAGTCGTTCAAGGATTCAAATACCGGTAAAGAAAAAACGATGATAATCCGGGTGGCCGCGCCCCCAAGAATCAAGCTGGTTTTAAATACGGTGGACCAGGATCTTTTCCAAAACCTTACCCATCTTCTGGGGGAAGATTACTTTGAATCCTTTCACGGCAAAGACTACTTGAAAAGCGATGCTCAGCTTTCCAAAGAACAATTGGCGGCATACACCCAAGAGCTGATACCGGCCGTTGAACACAATCCGATTCTTTTGTTTCACTTAAGGCCCGGAGTGAAGTTTCACGACGGCCATTTAGTGGAAGCCGATGATGTCAGGTTCACATATGAAGCCATCATGAATCCTAAAAATCTTTCACCGCGTATTTCAGATTACGAACCGGTTAAAACCGTCGAGGTTATCGATCCGCTGACCGTTAAAATCGTTTACAAACGGCTCTACTCTCCAGCCATCGGAACCTGGGGTATGGGAATCCTTCCCGAGCATTTGCTCAACTCTCAAGCACTCAAAAAAGAAGCCACTCGCCTCGGAAAAGACTTGAAAACATTTTCTATTCGATCGAGCTCATTCAACCGGAAACCCGTTGGATGCGGGCCTTTCAAATTCCAAAATTGGAAATCTGATCAGTACATCATTTTGGATCGTTTTGATGATTACTGGGATGGTCCGCCCAATTATCAGCGCTATGTCTTCCGCATTATTCCCGACCTTCTAACCCAGGAAATGGAATTTTATGCCGGTACTATAGACAGTTATGGGGTTCAACCCCATCAGGTCGAACGCCTGGAAAAAGATCCGCGGTTCCAGAATTTTTCCGGGGTTGCTTTCGGATACACCTATATCGGTTACAACATGAGACGCAAACCCTTCGACGATCCCCGGGTAAGAAGAGCCCTTGGGATGGCCATAGATGTTGAAAAAATTATCAAGTATGTGCTTTACGGCCAGGGCGAATCAATTACCGGACCTTTTGTCAAACAGACCGACTACTACAACCACGCCATCAAACCGCTTGTCTACGACCCCAAAGGCGCACTAAAGCTGCTGGCGGCAGCCGGTTGGAAACGAAACAAGGCCGGCCGGCTCGAAAAGAACGGCAAACCATTTAAATTCACGCTGATTACCAACAGCGGCAACGACCTTCGAAAGGCCATACTGGCCATTGCCCAGGACGCATGGAAACAGATCGGCATCGATGTAAACACCGATTTGTTGGAATGGTCTGTTTTTATCCAGGAGCGCGTGAATAAAGCAGATTTTGATGCGCTGATTCTGGGCTGGCAGATGGGAATTGAACCGGATCTTTATCAGATATGGCATTCGAGCCAGACAAATCCCTATCAGCTCAATTTTGTCGGCTATAAAAACAAGGAAGCGGATGATCTGATCATCAAGATCCGACAGGAATACAATCATAACCGGCAGATCGAATTTAGCCACAGGCTTCACGAAATTATTGCCGGCGAACAGCCCTATACCTTTCTTTATGTGGGCAAATGGACCGCTGTTTTGGACAAACGCATCGTCATCAAAACTGTCGATGATACCGGAGCCATCCGGCATGAAAAAATAACCCCTACCAAAACAGGCGATTACAGTTTCTATTTTAACAAATGGATAAAACTTCCAAAGGCTCCCGACTTTATGAACGAAGGATAGATCATGTTATCATTTATCGGACGAAGTGTTGTTCAAAAAACCATTACGCTTTTTTTTGTCTCCATTGTATCCTTTTTAATCATTCATCTTGCTCCTGGAAGTCCAAGCCAGGTGGATCCTATGAATCCCAAGTTTACCCCCGAAATGGTGGAACGATTTCAAAAAGAGTTTCACCTGGATAAACCCCTTTACATTCAATATATCTATTTTTACCAGGACCTTTTTACAGGAAAAACCGTTTCCTGGAAGGACAATCAATCGGTTCTTAAAAAGATTTGGGAACGATTTTTAAACAGCCTGCCCCTATTTGTTGTGGGCACACTCATTACCTGGACCCTTTCGTTTCCGGTGGGAATCCGATCCGCTATTTTTAGGGGCGGAATCTACGATCGCAGTGCCACGTTCATATCGTATGTACTGATTTCAATTCCCGGATTTTTCTTTGCATACGTTCTGATCATATTTGTCGTCACTTACTTTCATGTTCCGGTGATCGGTATGGAAACGTTCGGTATCGGAGACGCTCCGGCGACCTATCTGTTCATGGACCGAATCTGGCATTTGGTTCTTCCCTCCATGTTGGGTGCAACCGGTGGCATTGCCGTTCTTTCCAGATATGTTCGTAGCCAGATGCTCGAAGTGGAAGGTCAGGACTATATCCGCACCGCCAGGGCCAAGGGGCTTCCAGCGGAACAGGTGCACTATAAACACGCACTTCGAAATGCGCTGTTGCCCTTTGTCACCATGTTCGGCCTCATTTTGCCCGGGCTGATCGGGGGCTCGGTGATCATCGAATCTATTTTTTCCTGGCCCGGAATGGGGCGAATGGCCTATGAAGCCGTCCTGGCCAGGGATTACCCGATCATTCTGACGGTCAACTTTGTTTCAGCCGTCCTGGTTCTGGCCGGCACCTTTATTTCAGACCTGCTTTACCTGGTTGTCGATCCAAGGATACGCTTGTAATGAATATGGTTGAAAAAAAATTGAGCAACGATTTTTATATCGAATCGCCGCTGCCGCCAAAACGGACCCGCATGCAGGAATTCCAACGCCATTTCGGCCAAAACCGTCTCGCCATTTTAGGACTTTTCATTTTTATCCTGTTTTTCTGCTGTGCCGTTACAGGCCTCTTTTTAACGTCAGGATCCAGACCCATATTCGACCCTGCCATGGTTCGCCTCCAGGAAAAGCTGCGCCCACCCTTGGCCAAACCGAATCTTGATTCCCTGCAGCCCCAAGAGGTCCCGGCCCTGGGTGTCTACCTGATGGGAACCGATGATCTGGGAAGAGATGTTTTTGCAAGAATGCTTCAAGGGGCATGGGTTTCTCTGACCGTCGGTTTTGTGGCTGTTGGCATATCGGTGCTCATCGGTATTTTTATGGGCGGCATTGCAGGCTATTTTGGACAACACCATATTAGAACAGATCATATTCTGTTCACGTTAGCCTTAATTTTGGGAACAGGTCTGGTGATCGTAAATTATACTTTTATCGGGATTGTGATCATATTGCTCTGCCTGGCATACATATTTTATTCCTGCCTAGCCCGGCACGAATCAACAGAAAAAGAAACGCCGGTCTTAAAAGCGGTGCTTCACAGCAATGCGGTTTCCGTTGATACCCTAATCATGCGAATCGTGGATATCATGCTCTGTTTTCCGAGCTTTTTTCTGATATTAACGGTGGTCGCCCTGCTTCCTGCGAGCATATACAACATCATGATCGTCATCGGACTGACCAGTTGGATGGGGACGACACGGTTTGTCCGTGCTGAATTTCTTTCATTGAGAGAACAAGACTTTGTGGCAGCGGCAAAGGCTCTTGGTCTTAGCAATTTCAGGATTATTTTTCGCCATATCATGCCCAACGCCATTGCGCCGGTGCTGGTTTCAGCCACCATCGGCATCGCTTCAGCCATTTTAACCGAAGCCGGTTTGAGCTTTCTTGGATTCGGGGTGCCCCCACCCCATGCCACCTGGGGCAACATTCTATCGAACGGCAAAAACTTTATCTTTGATGCGCCCTGGTTAACCTTTATACCGGGAGTTGCAATACTGATTGTGGTGCTTTCATTTAACCTGTTTGGAGAGGGGCTCAGAGATGTTATGAACCCCAAGCTAAGAGAAAGGCACTAAGTGATCGATGAACGAATGACCCATGACAGACCTCTTCTTTGCGTAGAAAATTTAAAGGTCTATTTTCAAAGCAACGGAGCGCGCGCCCATGCGGTGGACGGGATTAGTTTCGAAGTCCGGGAAAAAGAGACCGTCTGTATTGTTGGCGAATCCGGTTGTGGGAAAACCGTTTCGGCACTTAGCATTCTCGGCCTCATTCCAACACCCCCTGGAGAAATCGTAGACGGCCAAATTATATTTTCCGGACAAAACCTTATAAATCTCGATGAAAAGGCAATGCAAAAAATTCGAGGGAATCATATCTCCATGGTTTTTCAGGAGCCCCTCACATCCCTGAATCCGGTTTTCACCATTGGTGATCAAATCGGTGAGGCCGTCCGTACGCATCAACAAATAGATACAGAGGCACTTTTTCAATATTGTGTTCAACTCCTTAACGATGTGGGTATTCCATCCCCGAAACAACGGATCAATGACTACCCGCACCAGCTCAGCGGCGGACAAAGACAACGGGTCATGATCGCCATGGCCCTGGCGTGCGACCCTGACCTGATTATTGCAGATGAACCGACAACGGCTCTTGATGTTACGGTACAGGCCCAGATCCTCGCGCTTTTAAGATCTATTCAGAAAAAACGATCCATGTCTGTTTTATATATTTCCCATGATCTCGGTGTCGTTTCGGCCATCGCAGATCGGATTTATGTCATGTACGCCGGTATTATGGTTGAACAGGGCAATACAGACCAAATTTTTCGCTCTGCCAGGCATCCATATACCCAGGGACTTTTGGCCTCGCTTCCCAGCCCCTCAAAACGGGGCAAAAGACTTCACAGCATCCCGGGAACTGTGCCCAACCCGGCGTATAAACCCAAAGGGTGTCCGTTTCATCCGCGGTGTCGTCAAAAAATTTTAAGTTGTCAACAAGAATATCCCGGGATGTGTGATTACGGCGAGGGGCATCTGGCCCGGTGTCCAGTATTATTTAAACCTAAAGGGTACCCCGGTTAAATTCGCCCTGCCCCTTTTCTTTGAAAAATTTAACTGGGCAGGCAAGGGGTCAAGGATTCAAGGGTTCGAGTGAAATGCTAAAGAATTACAAAGAGTTGAAAGTCTGACAAAAGTCATACGAACTCTGTTTGAAAATATATTGAATAACAGCAATATTCCCAAAGGAAGAAAGACAACCTTAGATTACATATGGAATCAAAAAATAAAAACAATCACTCCATTCTTCGCATAGAAGGTTTGAAAAAATACTTTCCGATTCGCAGGGGTTTTTTGCAAAAAATCCATGGATGGGTAAAAGCCGTGGACGGCGTGAGTTTTGAAATCGAACAGGGTAAAACCATGGGCCTGGTGGGAGAAAGTGGTTGTGGAAAAACAACGGTTGCTCGCCTTATTTTGAAACTGCTCGAATCGGATGCAGGGAAAATTATTTTTCAGGGTCACGATATCAGACGATTTTCCGAAAAAGAGATGAAGCCGTATCGAAAAGAGATACAGATCATTTTCCAGGATCCATTCGGATCACTGAATCCCCGTATGACCATCGGACAGTCCATAGAAGAAGGGATTCGAATCCTGGGCAACAAACACGCAACAAACCGTAAAGAGCGCCTCGAGACCCTTCTGTCGATGGTGGGCATGTCATCGGACAGCTCAGACCGATATCCCCATGAATTCAGCGGGGGCCAGCGCCAGCGCATCGGTATCGCCCGCGCCCTGAGTGTTGAACCGTCATTGATTGTATGTGATGAACCGGTTTCGGCCCTGGATGTTTCCATACAGGCACAAATCATCAATCTTTTAAAAGACCTGCAGGATCAGCTGGGGTTAAGCTATCTGTTTATCTCCCATGATCTTAATGTTGTGGGATATCTTTGCAACACCATTTCCGTGATGTATAAAGGGCATATCATGGAATTTGCTTCGTCGGAAGATATTTTTAATCATCCCCATCACCCTTATACCATATCCTTACTATCAGCGATTCCCGATCCGGACCCGGATATAAAATGGCATGTTAAACCTTCAAATGGTCATATCGGCGATTCAGATGTTGTTCCCGAAGGATGCAAGTATCAGGATAGATGTACCATCGCTGAAACAGCTTGTCTGAAAGATAAGATGGTTTTCGAAAAAGTTAGAGAAAATCATTTTGTCAGGTGCTGGAAAGCTGCTAAAAATCATGGATCATCTCCCGATTAGTTGTAGTTAATTAGGGTAAAAATAAGTGGGCCATCTCCGATTGAGCAAGTGTGATCCCAAAGGATACCCCGGTTAAATTCGCCCTGCTCCTTTTCTTTGAAAAATTTAACTGGGCAGGCAAGGGGTCAAGGATTCGAGTGAAATGCTATAGAATTACAAAGATTTGAAAGTCTGGCAAAAGTCATACGAACTCTGTTTGGAGATATATAGAATAACAGCAAAATGCCCAGGTGAATTGGGTACACTAAAAAAAGACATCGCAGAAATCGAAAAAATGTTAAAGGCGCTGATAAAGTCTTTAGAAAACAAACCGTTGAATCCTTGGACCCTCTTCTCCAACCAAATTGGAGAAGAACCAAAATATTTAGTATGACGTGGAGGAAAGCGTATGGAACCTGTATTGCTTGAAAAGGACGGACCCATTGGATGGCTGACATTGAATCGACCGGACAAACGGAATGTACTCTCTATTAACGTGATGAATGATATGCTCGACAAACTAAAAAATATCGCACAAGATCAGGATATTCATGTCGTCGTTATCAAAGGCAACGGACCGGCATTCTGCGCAGGACATAACCTGAAAGATATGGTCGGTCCGGACCTGGATATTCAGCATTTTTATACCATTTTTTCGGTATGCGCGAAGATGATGCAAACCCTTAAAAAACTTCCACAACCCGTCATTGCTCAGGTTCACGGCATTGCAGCGGCAGCAGGATGCCAGCTTGTTGCCGCCTGCGATCTTGCCATCGCAGAAACCGGCGCTCAATTTGCCACACCCGGGGCAAAAATAGGTCTTTTCTGCACGACCCCTGCTGTTCCGCTGGTCAGAGTTATCGGAAGAAGAAGAGCCATGGAAATGCTTTTGACGGGTCGATTTATCTCGGCTGATGAAGCTGAAAGGTTCGGCCTGGTGAATCAGGTCGTCTCCCCGGATAAGCTTTCCCAAGAGACCAGAAACCTGGCCATGGAAATGGCGCAATACAGCCGGTATACCCTCGCTTTTGGCAAGCAGACATTTTACAGCCAGGTAGATTTAAATGAACCATCTGCTTACGAATATGCAACCCATGCAATTGCCATGAACTGTCTTGATGAAGACGCTCAGGAAGGTATGCAGGCCTTTCTCAAAAAGCGAGCACCTGTGTGGAAAAATCGGCAAGAATAAAAGGAACGAGGGTTCCCTCGTTCCTTTTTGTTTATTGAAAAAAATTCTAACGTTTCGAGAACTGGAAGCGCGCACGAGCACCTTTTTGCCCGTATTTTTTTCGCTCCTTGACCCTGGCATCACGCCGAACAAATCCGGCTTTTTTTAACGCCTTTCTTAAATCTGGATTGGCCAGTATCAGTGCCTTAGTAATGCCATGCCGAATCGCACCGGCCTGTCCCGCAATACCGCCACCGACAACCTTGCTTTTTACGTCGAACGATTCAAGGGTATTGGTCAAAACAAGCGGATGCTTCACAATCCCTTTTACGGACTCAATCTTAAAATATTCATCGATAGGCTTATTGTTGACAATAATTTCACCGCTTCCCGGCGTTAACCATGTTCTGGCAACGGAAGTCTTTCGTTTTCCAGTTGAATAATAAACGTTTTCCTTTTCCATAAAACTCCCCAACAATTAATAGATGATAACGTGGTTTGATTAAATTTTAAGAATCTCCGGTTGCTGAGCTTCATGGGGATGTTGGTCTCCTGAATAAACCTTCAATTTTTTAAACAGTTTTCTCCCCAGTCTGTTCTTTGGCAGCATGCCCTTAACGGCAAACCGAATGAGATCTTCGGGTCTTTTTTCCATGAGCTTTTTGGCTGTGATGGTTTTAAGGCTCCCGATGTAGCCGCTATGCCGGTAATAATTTTTCTGATCCCATTTCCTTCCGGTGAGGGCAACCTTATCCGCATTAATGACAATAATCCAATCACCGGTGTCCACATGGGGGGTAAAAAGCGGGTTGTGTTTTCCTCGAAGGCGGGCCGCTACGGTGCTGGCGAGTCTGCCCAGAATCGCATTTTCGGCATCCACCAGACACCATCGTCCCTGGTTGTCGGAATTTTTTGCACTATGTGTGTACTTTTTCACCTGTTTTTCTCCTTTGAATAAAACCCGATAAATATAATAGAAAATATAACTGTGTCAAGGGAAAAATCGAAAGTCGATCCAGGATTTGACACTAAAAATGATTTCTAATATATAATTGAAGCATGTTGGTTTCACAAGAATTTTCTGTGTGATTAATTTTTTTTGGGGAATAAGGTGCTGCCTAATGGAATATTTAGAAACCGAAGTGAAATTTTACTTGCCGAATATAGACCCTATAAGAACCCGCATGATTGATCTTGGCGCTGTTTTTAAAGATCGAACCTTTGAAACCAACATACGATTTGAAGACGCTGAAAAATCTCTGATTCAAAAAAAATCTCTTTTGAGGCTGCGTAAGGATAAAAAAATTACGCTGACGTTTAAATCCGAACCGCCTTTTAAAGACAACCAATTTAAAATATTGCAAGAGTTCGAAGTTGAAGTCAGTGATTTTGACGCCATGGAACATATCCTGAAATCTTTGGGATTCCAGGAGGAACAGGTATACGAAAAATGGCGTGAAACTTATGTATTTGGCGATACGCACCTTTGTTTGGACACCATGCCCTACGGTAATTTTCTTGAAATCGAGGGAACGAAAGAATCAATCCAACAGTTGGCTTCCCAAATTGGTCTTTTGTGGCAAAAACGGATTCTTCTAAACTATCTCGCGATTTTTGATATCATAAAGCGCCAATTAAATCTTTCGTTTTATGATGTCACATTCGGCAACTTTAACAAAATCCGGTTTGATATGTCACCCTACCTCAAGCTGATCGAAACGGATGCCCATTAAATCATAAAAAAACACCATGTTTTCTGTTTTGACTCTAAATTTACGTTTTGGACTGGCTGATGACGGTGCCAACAGCTGGCGATATCGGAAGAAAGGCTTTCAGCCTTTTTTTGAAAAATATCGTACGGATTTTATCGATTTTCAGGAAGCAAATGACTTCCAGATCGATTTTCTCCATAATATATTGACGGAATACAACTACATCGGGAAGCGAAGCCCTTCACCTTCTTTCTGGCAAAACAACGTTATCTTTTATCAAAAAAACTGGCACTGCATCCACCATGAACATTTTTTTTTGAGCCCAACCCCCTCGGTACCAAGCCGTTATCGGAAAAGCATCTGGCCCAGACAATGCACCATCGGTATGTTCAAAACAGACCACCGACAGGTGATATGTATTAATACGCATCTGGACTTTGACGTTTCGGTTCAGGTTAAAAGCGCCAATCTGATCCTTGACCGGCTGTCGCGTCTTCCCGAGGATGCCCCCGTTATTCTCATGGGAGATTTTAATACCACGCCCTTTAGTCCATGTTATAATATTTTCACGGGACATGATGATACATCGTCGGAAAATGCGGGCTATTTTAAAAACGCTTTTAAAAAGCCCTTTACGGGAACCCATCACGAATTTACCGGAAATACAGACGGAGATCATATCGACTGGATTCTCTTTAGGGGCAAAATCACCCTAAAAAACAGCAGGGTTATCCAGGATACCTTTAAGAATATGCACCTATCGGACCATTTCCCCTTATGTGCTCAATTCACTTGGGGAGCATAATCCCAATGGGTGTATTTTGAGCGCTACCTTGAGACCTTTGTAAAATAGATTACGTTCAAGGACAAGTCCGCCAACGATCTTTGGCGGATGAGTATTTTGAAGAGGCTCGCACACTGTAATTGGACGTTAGGTGTGTTTTTGAGATGGTTTGTAGAAACATTATGGCTTGTAACCGGCCAGCAAACGCGCTATAGCATTTTTCACACAGCTTGTTGCGAGTTTCTTTTACGCTGAATATTTATCTTATTATAAAAAGAGAATATTATGGGTCTTCTTTCATCACGCATGTCTATCACACGCTATAAAGTTACGGGTCAACTGGACGGATCTCTTCATGAAACCGTCTACCAGGGCCTCAAACAACATGCGATTCCAAAAATCGAGGATGACGGCCCTGAAGCCACCGTCGGCTGGACGTCCTTCGAGACCCCGTATTCGCCTGATTTTGAGGGCTATTCATTTGTTTTTGGTGCCAATATGGTGTTCGCCCTTCGGATCGACAAGAAATCTATTCCACCGAAGCTTATTCAGAAACATTATGCCCTTTACGTTGCCAAACGCCTGGCAGATACCGGCCGGCACTACTTATCCGGCAATGAAAAAAAATCCATCAAAGATCATGTCGTCAACACCCTTGTCCATCGGATTCCGGCAACACCGAATGTTTATGATTTGGTGTGGGAGTACGATACCGCCTCTTTGTGGTTTTTTTCCAACTTAAAGGCACCCAATGAAGCCTTAGAGACACTTTTCATCAAATCTTTCAACCTTCAGTTGATCCGTCTGTTTCCCTATACTGAGGCCAACCTTATGGCCGGATTATCGGATAAAGAACGTGATCTTTTACAAGACATAGGAGCAAGCCGCTCCGAGGAATAACCGATGCTGGATATCGCTGTCGCATATAGCCGTTACAAATTTTTAGGAAACGAATTTCTCACCTGGCTGTGGTTCATGATCGAAACCGATCAGGGCCGGTTGCGCAAATACGATACGGATCTTGTATCGCTAACTGTCGGAAATCGGCTGGTCCTTGAAAACACACGCAACAACGCTAAAGAAACCGTCACCATTAAAGGCGATAATGCCAGCCTGGAAGAAGGCCTGCTAGCGATTACAAAGGGGGCTGCTGTTACCGAAATACACATGTCCTATAAAGCCGGTGTCCAAACCTGGGAATTCAGTCTAAAAGGGGAAAGCCTCAACATCTCAAACCTGAAACTGCCGGAGACCGGGCCGGTGGAAACTCCGGATGACCTTGAGGGCGTTGTTCTCGAGAAGGTATATCTGGTAGAAAAGGTTGTCGGGCTTATTAACAATCTCTTTTCCCATTTCATTCATCTTCGGGTGTCAAATAATTGGGACAGCCAAACAGCGTCCCGAATCCGGAAATGGGCGACATCCCATTAAAAAACGGCAAACGAAAAGCTCAACACAACACATCTGATGCTAAACGATGTGCTTTGCGCGTCGTTTCTGGCAGGCGATATCCCTTACAACATTCCAAAACATAATCGATACTGGTTTTTAAATCGGGTCATCTTTTGATGGGGTCGTCATGAGTGGACCTTTGCCGGTCAGAAAATACTTTATCCAGTCAAAACCGAATTTCATCAACTCAACATCCGATTCCCGAAGTTGGCTGACCCTATCCTGGTGCACATTAAATCTTGATAAAAAAGTGCTTTCAAAAACAAACTTTTTAAATTCATCGACATTAAAGCAAGCCATAAATGCCATTTTAAAAGCAGGATTGTCGATCCCTTTCGGGCCCCATGGATTTGCTCGAAACAGGGTATCGATGTCGACCCACAAATCATTCATATTATTGTATAACTGAATCTGCTGATCCTCAATCCACTCTTTTATCGTCCATTCACGAGATTCTTCGTGACCCTTGCAGTAGGAATCTTCGGCAATGAAATACAAAACGGTTCGTTCAATCTCATCACCGGTTCTTGCCACAGCACGCTCCAGTGGATACGCTCGGCAGGAAAATGGGCGGTCTTCGTATATCATACACCCTTTTATTGACAAAAACGGGCACCACTTCTCGTCATTGTCCGCCATTTTCAGCATAAGACTCGGAAAATGTGGATTGTCTCTAATTGCTTGAAACGTATACTGTTCCAAGAATTGATCTGATGAAATGCCGAGCCGGTTTTTCATACGGATGACATCATATGGATAAAGATACATGTCCGCATCTTTGCAGCAACGGGTAAAACATGTTACCCTGGAATGGCAATCAAAGCGAAATGTGTCTTTCGTAAGACGTCTGCTTCTACCGCCAGGTGTTGGGTGGGTTGTTTTTTTCATCTTTAAATTTTTCACTCTCCTATCATTCCGGTAATCTGTAACTGAAGAACAGGCACATGCATGCCGTGATCAATGATACCCAAAAAACCAAAGTAACTCCCTCAGCAACCGCTTCCCGAAGGGCTTTTTCAACAGTTTCCGTGAGAAAGGATTGTATCTCCGGTAGAAATAAGCCTTCGACGCTCTGTTGTAAATGGGTGGAAAGGGGTTCATGAACTCTGCCATCCATTCCAGACGTCCTCAATACGTCCATGGCTGTCTGAAGCCGAGCGGTTACAAAACTCCCTGAAATACCGATACCAATGGTCCCGCCAAGGGTTCTGCTGAATTGATGAGAGGCGGTAGCAATTCCCAAATCTTCCCCGGGAAGGCTGTTCTGCACGATGAGGAGTGTGGAAATCGATACAAAACCCATTCCGAGACCTGCGATGGCCAAAACAATGGAAAAAGCCGTTAAAGATGTGGAAATGGAAAATGTAAGGGTCAAACCACACCCGGCCAAAAGCAGAACAGCGCCCAACAAAGTACTTGGTCTCTCTTTCAGTAAATGGACGATCTGGCCGCAGAGCAATGCTCCGATTGACCATCCCAGGCTTAAAGGAACCATGGCCAGCCCCAATTGAGCAGGGGTTTTTCCCAGAGCACCCTGGATAAAAAGAGGACTGTATGCTGAGAGTGAGAAAATGGCAATGCTTGCAAAAAATGCTGAACTGTTGGCGATATTAAAACCTCGAACATGGAAAAATCCAATGGGCAGAATCGGTTCCTTTGCTTTGCGTTCGATGGAATAAAAAATCACTCCTGAACACAATGTCAAAATAAAAAGTCCAAGAACTTGGGGTGATGTCCATGGATACGAGCGCCCTCCCATCAAAAAGGCCGTCAGTAATGCCAGTATGGTTGTTGAAAGCGTTAAAGTGCCCAGATAATCGATGTAAGCTTCTTTTTTCTTTTCACGGGTTTCCTCTAAATACACACCGATTCCGATGAGGGCGATAATTCCAAGGGGAACGTTCATATAAAAAATCCACCGCCATGAAAAATAATTGACAATAAATCCGCCCAAGGTGGGCCCCAGAACACTTGATAAACCCCAGACAAAACTGATCAGCGACATCATTTTACCCCGCCGTTCCGGTGGAGAAATATCCGACAGAACAATATAGGCCAGGGCAAAATTCCCGCCTGCACCCACGCCTTGAATAGCGCGAGAGAAGGTCAGCTGGGCCATACTGTGAGATATCCCTGCACAAACAGAGCTGACCAAAAAAATGCTGATGGATATAATATACAGTCTTTTGCTGTTAAACAGGTCACAGAGTTTACCAAAAATGGGAAGGGCCACGGCACGGGAAAGGAGATACACCGAAAACACCCAGCTATAAAGCTGTATTCCGCCAAGATCTGAAACAATGGTTGGCATCGCCGCCCCCATTATCAACGTATCAAGAGCGCCGAGGAAAAGCGCAAGCAGCGCGGATAAAATCACATAAATTCGTTTTTTCCCGCTAATAAGAATCTCTCTTGCTCCATTTCGTTCGCTTCCCGACGGAATTTTGTCTGGTGAAAATCAATGATGATTCACAAGCGCTATTGACACTAACACACCAAGATCCCACTTTCAATCCATATCCTCATAGCGATATCTGCTTTTATCTTTCATTTGAATTCATCCCGCGCTTCCCTGAGAAACGGGATTTTCTCTGTGTTTTGACCCGGCAAGCGGGATTTCCGCCTTGCTTCAACTCCGGAGGATCGGTATCTTCTTTGCGTTTCGAAGATCAGCGGAGAATTCAAATTTAAAAAAATACCACATGGATCTCTTCATAACTTATGATTTTTTTTAAAAAAAGGATGGACATTGCAGCAAAATTTTATTAAAATTATATTTATCCTGCCCGACCCAGATAAATCATGAAAACGAGTTCATACAACAACAGCCTAAAAGACAGACGGCCTGAATCCAGAATCATACTGGATCGCTATTATAGCGTTGAATTTCGACTGCAAGAGACCGGAAATGTCTATCAGTTTAAATTAAGGGACATGTCATCAAAAGGATTGGGCATTCTGGTGAACAAAGATTCTGCAGTATTGAAGCATTTAAAGGTAGGAGATACTGTGGATATGAAATATATTCCTCCGGAATTAGCAGGCTCGTTTGAATCCTTAAAAACACAAATCGCACATATTACCCAAAAAGATGAAGATCCGTTTAAGGGTCATTTTCTCCTCGGTCTTTTAATCACAGCAAGAGAGAATATCGATCCCTTGCCTCCAACTCCAACTTAACATAATAAAATAGGCTTTTTTAAAAAATTCTTCGCTATACGGGTTAAGAATCAACCGTCTTGCTGTTCTGCGAAGATTCATCCTCTTTCCCATGTTTGAATAAGCGCTCGATATAGCCAAAGATCTTTTTGATACCTCCCCAAATCCTTGGAAGCAGCCAAATCATTAACCCGATAAAAATGATCATTAAAACCAAGAAAAGCCACGGATAATGAAGGGCGATCCAGAGACCGCCAATCACAGCAACATCTTCTGCAATGGAAACGGTCCAGTTGGTGAACGGCTCAGGTGATGTATTGATGATAACTCTTGAGCCCGACTTAACGGCATGGGCACCGGCGGCCAACCCACCTCCGAGAATAGCGGCTGTCAGAGCAACGGCCGGATTTACATCCCCCACCGCACCGGCCGCCAGGAGAGCCCCTGCAGGGATGCGGATAAACGTATGAAGTGTATCCCACCCGGTGTCCACGCCCGGCATCTTATCGGTAAAAAACTCAACGAAATACATCACCCCTGCGGCAGTAATAACCATAGGATCTGTAAGAATCTGAAGGGTCGCAGGTAATATGATGTTACCGGTTGTCCCAAGCAACCCGAGAACCAATATGGCAGCGTATAAATTTATACCGCTGGCCCAGGCAACACCCATGGTCAAGGATATCGTATTCGCAATTTGATCAAGGGGTTCCATTTTACTCTAATTCCTTCAACTGAAGATCGACACCGCTCTTAAAAATGTATTTAACACCTGATCATGAAGATGGAGATCGGCAACCATCCAGCGTCACTCCATCTTCATGTATTATGGTCCCTGAAATCATCGAATTTTCTATTTAACCGGTGTTAATTCAACCCGCCTGTTTTTGGCCCGACCTTCCTTGGTATCATTGCTGGCTGCCGGGCTTGTTAAACCAAAACCCTTCGTGGTAAGCCGATTGGGATCAATTCCGTTGCTAACGAAATGATCTTTTATGGCTTCGGCCCGTTTTACAGAAAGGGTCATGTTATACGCTGCGGGTCCAATACTGTCTGTGTGTCCGTCAACCTCAACCTTGAGATCCGGGTTCTTTTTCATTATTAAAACCGCGTTACTGAGCATAGGATATGCATCAACCTTTACCTCGGCGCTGTTAAAATCAAACAGCACCAACGCAGCATAGGTCCAGCATCCCCTAGCATCCACAGTAGCCCCCATTGGGGTGTCTGGGCATTGATCCAGATTGTTCGTCACGCCGTCCCCATCACTGTCCATCGGTTTTGCAACCGGAACGGGCTTTGGAGCGGGTTTGGATAAAAATATTCCTTCTACAAAACCGGCCATGCTCCCCGAAGAAGCGAGTCTGTCGGCAGTGGTCGAATATCCACAACCCCCCGCTGTGGCAACTTGGTCCATAACCTGTTTGCCGGCAGGACTATCTCCGATCAATACCGTGAATATGCAAAGTCTGTCACCGAAGTGGCTTTTCAGGGCCTCTGCAGCCCTTACCGGTACTTGGTCCATTTTTTCTCCATCACTAACGATAATGACCTTCACCGGACCTTGCGCTGACTTCAAATCACCGCCGGCAGCGTTGATAGCTCTTGCCAGGGCACGAGAACTATCCCCGTTGGACCCTTTTACAGCGTTCAAAGCCTTTCCAAATCCTGCGGTCGAATATTTGGTCGGCCCGTAAACAAGAAGGGTCGACTTGTCAGGCACATAGGCAATGTTACCAAACGTTCTGAGCGCGCCATTAAAATTCAATTCCGGAATCGTCTGATTCATGGCACTTAAGAACTCTTTGGCGATATTGGCCTTAACTTTCTTTCCGTACTTGTCAGCCATTGATGCTGATGTATCAAGGATCACCACAAAAGTATCAACCTTGGGCACATACTGATTTGCGTTAAACTTATGCGGCTCGAAAGACGGCGCGGTCTTCATAACTTTCTTTCCGCCACAACTGATCAGCAAGATGCTGATCATTACAATAAACAACGGTGTCAAATAATACTTTTTCATAGCCTACCTCCTCGTTTTTTGTTTACATTATGATGAGAATTTCACAAGAACAACTTCCTGTTCATCGCTATTGTTCCTTGTGCTTATACACATGCACATCGCGCTGGGGGAAGGGGATGCTGATGCCCTCGGCGTCGAAACTTTTTTTAATATTTTCGGTGAGTGCGGAGTAGACACCCCAATAGTCGCTGGCCGCAACCCATGGACGAACCGCAAAGTTTACACTGCTGTCTGCCAGTTCGATGAGCATGATCGTTGTAGCCGGATCCTTTAAAATGCGTTCCTCTTTTGCCAAAACATCAGATATCACTTTCTTTGCATGATCAACATCATCTCCATAACCAATACCGTACACCAAATCAACGCGTCGTGTTCCTTTGACCGAATAATTCGTAATGTTGCCTGCGGTTAAACTGGCATTGGGTATAATGATTGTTTTATTGTCGGGCGTCAGCAGCTGTGTGGTAAATATTTGAATCGCTTCAACGGTTCCTGCAACCCCAGCCCCTTCAATATAATCGCCGACGTTGAAGGGCCGAAAAATGATCATCAAAAAACCGGCTGCAAAGTTTGACAGCGATCCTTGTAAAGCAAGACCAATGGCAAGGCCGGCAGCACCGATGACGGCGATAAACGACGTGGTCTGTATGCCGAGCTGTCCGAGAGCTGCCAGAACGACAAATACAAGCAAAGCAATGTAGGTGAGATTGGCAACAAAGGAGACGATGGTGGGATCAACCTGTCTTTTGTTCATCACTTTTTCTGTAAAAGTGGTCAACATCTTCGCTATCCATCGACCGACGATAAAAACGGCAATCGCCGCAACGATCTTGAGTCCGTAAATGGATAACAACACCCATATCTTTGATAGCAAATCTTCCATCTTTCACCTCCTTTAAGCGGATTATATTAAATTTATGGTTTTTATATAATCTGGGGAAAATCACATTTTTTGGGTTAGAATATGGACTCTTTAGAACTTAACGCAATATATATGCCATTTGTATCAGAATTAATAACTCTTCGTTACTTTTAGATCAACAAAAGCTCAAAGCTGTTTATATATAGTAAAAACAAATGTTTGTCAGGCTTATAGTTTTCTTGCTTTAAGAATAAATAAATAATGGGATAGGAAGAGGAAACATCAAATCAATTGTTTTAATATTATCAATATGATAATCCGATTTACATGCTTGTTTTTGATAACTATGCTCGTAAAAACATCACTTTTTTTGATCCAAGAAATGTCTCATTCCGATTTCATGAGACATTTTTGTATCAATATTCGTTCATCCACATTTCTCATAAACGATTCATGGTTTTTGCGACGTCTCTATGCTCAGGAGTTTTGGCCCTTGCTTTAGAATAAATTTTTCATCTATGGTTTCCCAGATCCATCCAGAATAACCATAACCACCCACCGATTTCGATACAAAAGCGCCTTTCCAGGACTCCGATCGCCCCTGATTCACCCCCACTGTACCGAATAATCCAAAAACCATTTTATCCACAGGATGGCAATACGGTTTACCGGCAAGCTCATCACCGAAATTGACGGCCTTGTCATCTCCATAAACAGAAGCTCTCAGCCCATAACGATTGTCCCGAGCCATGCAAAGCGCTTCATCCTTATTCTGAAACGAACAGATATAGCTCACCGGTCCAAAGGTCTCCTCTCGCATGCCCAGCATGTCCTGTTTGGCACCCACCACCACCGTGGGATACACCAAATGACCGTCAATACGTCCGCCGAGGACAACCCGAGCACCTTGATCCACAGCATCCTTTAGCTGAGCCTTGATATTTGCTATGGCTCGCGCACTGGCCACCGGTCCCATCTGGGTATCAGGATCAGCAGGATCCCCGATTATAACTTGACGGCTCAACTCAACAAATCGCTCCACAAAGGCATCGTGAAGGGATTCATGCACATAAACACGCTCCGGGGCCGTGCAGGTCTGCCCGGCATAGATGTACTTGGAAAAAGCGAGTTCTTTTGCCGCTGCCTCCAGGTCGGCCCCTGGAAGAACAATGAAGGGATCTTTGCCCGGTCCTTCGAAAATAAACTTCTTACCGAATTTCTTAACTGAATTTTGGTAACCGAGCGCATGATCATCGGAACCAAAGAGACAAATAGAGGGTATGTTTGGGTTTGACATGGCGTTTTCGAGGAAGCTTCTTCCATCGGAGTATTCAAAACAAATGGCGCTGCCGAATATCGGTTTATAAAGGGATTCCGTAAAACGGGAGATCTCGGATCCACGGGTCGCGAATTTTACCTGAACTCGATTTCCCACAAGGAATATGGAAATAATGGCCGTATTCAACCAGGCGCTGCCGTTATATGGCAGCAACAGTGCAACCTCCTGGTCCGGGCGGCAAATGGGCTGTCGTTCAGAAAAAACCTTAACCATCTCGTCAAAACCTCTCAGGTTGTCCAGGTTCATATCCACTTCGATACGACATTCCCTGAGGGTAAAGCCGGCATCTCGCACAGCAATTTCGACCAGCTGATCTCGGTTGTTAGAAATAGCTTTAATTAATTGATGGACCTGTTCAAGTCTTTCCTCAATCGCTCTCATTGCTTCCTCCAAAACCGCATCCTTTATTTTCAATAACGCCAACAGAGTGTAACGGGCTGGGAAAAGTTTTTAAAGTAAAATTATATTTTATTGTTGCTTTTGCGTCCTGGTTGACAAAAGCCTATTGATCAATTAAAAATTATATAAAGATAATTCAAGCATTAACCTTAAAAAACAATTTCTTTTGATCCTGGTATTGACGCATGTAATTTAGATTCTTGGCAATTTACATATTATAGGTAATAAAACGTTTTTTGATAGGGTATCCAGGCTTTATTTCTGACGTATTAAAAACCAAAAGGATAGGGTTGTGGGTGGCGGGAAGTTTTATCAAAAAATACAAAATCTTTTTTCATACGCAGATATTAATATCAATGGCAGCCGTCCGTGGGACATACAAGTTTATAATGAAAAGCTATACCAGCGAATCCTGGCTGAAGGTTCGCTGGGTCTTGGCGAAGCCTACATGGATGGATGGTGGGATTGCGAAAAGCTTGACGAGTTTATTTGCAGGATTTTCAAAGCAAATATAGACGACAAAGTCAATCCCCGAACAAAATGTTTGTCTTACATTAAGGCCCGGCTCTTCAATCTTCAGAAACCGTCCTCGTGCTTTCTTGACTGCCAGCATCACTATGACATCGGTAATGATCTTTATCAACGCATGCTTGACAGACTCCAAATCTACAGTTGCGGCTACTGGAAAAATGCATCTGGTCTTGATGAAGCACAAGAAAAAAAGTTGGACCTGATTTGCCGAAAATTGTTCTTAAAACCGGGAATGCGTGTTCTTGATATCGGATGTGGTTGGGGAGGAACAGCCAAATTTATTGCCGAGCACTATCACGCTGAGGTGGTCGGTATCACCGTCTCCGAAAAACAAGCGCACTTTGCTAAAGAATTCTGTCACGGACTTCCTGTTGAAATCCGTCTTGAGGACTACCGAAGCCTGAAAGGCGTCTTTGATCGTATTGTTTCTTTAGGTATGATCGAACATGTCGGTTACAAAAACTACAAAACATTTATGCGTGTTGCCCGCCGGTGCCTTAAAGAAAACGGCATATTTGTTCTGCAAACCATCGGTAGTAATTGTTCCATGAAAAAAGCCGATCCCTGGATCAGTCGATATATCTTTCCAAATTACCTGCTGCCTTCAGCAAAACAAATTAACGACGCCATTGAAAATGTATTCGTCCTTGAAGACTGGCACAACTTCGGCCCGGATTACGATAGAACGTTGATGCACTGGTTTCAAAATTTTCACAACAACTGGAATGATCTCAAAGATAAATATGGTGAGCGTTTCTACCGAATGTGGAAATTTTATCTCTTGGCCTGCGCCGGCGCTTTTCGCGCAAGAGTTAACCAGTTGTGGCAAATCGTTCTCTCTCCCAAAGGCGTTTTGGGGGGATATTGCGCGCCACGATAACCCGAATATTTCATGAAAATTTTCGAGAAACCGTTTTATTGGTAATGAAAAATTTTTGCTCCTAATAATTCAAATCAGAACTCAACCACACAACGCACGCCATATATAAATCTAAAAAGGCTATCGCTCTGCTCAGAATAATTTTAGCTGTAGTGGGCCGGTTTTGGTTCTTTTCCCCGGAAGTGCGGCATCGTGTGTTAATAAATTTTTTTCAATGTGTTGGACAAACGGCGATAGTGTTCGTTTCGCGATTTTTCCAAATCTCGTTCTTTTCTTTGCAAAAGTGATATAGAGCCGTTCCTTTGCCCGCGTCATGGCGACATAAAAAAGCCGCCTTTCCTCTTCGATATCAGACACATCGCCATCCAACGGTTGAAACGGCAATAGTCCGTTTTCGCATCCGGCAACAAAAACAACGGGAAATTCAAGTCCTTTGGCTGAATGCATGGTCATTAATGCAACACTTTCGGATTGATGGTTATATGTGTCTGTGTCTGTTTGTAGCCCTGCTGTTTTAAAAAATTCTGTGGTATTAAAATCGAAACGCACGCAATTATCAATCAGGTGTTTTAGGTTGTCTTTTGTTTCTTGATTCCAATCGTCTGATGCACAAAGCTTGGTGTGTTCCGTTAAAAAAACCAGCCTGTCTTTAATCGACATCTTTTTTGTCCGTTGTTTTATTTCATAAATTTGGTTTATCAGATCGTTCAGCCTCGTCTGGCGCACCTTACCCATTCCGCTAATGGGAAACCTGCGTGCATTCATCAGCGCTGATTCTAGTGAAAAACGGTTTTCATAACCCCAATTCTTAAAGATTTGAATGCCTTTATTATTAATGTTCGGCGTTGTTATTTTTAAACTTCTCTCAAGATCTGCATAGCCACCTGTTCCTTCGATGACTTTTAATAATGAAATCAAATCGCTGATATATTTTGTGTTAAATACGTTCTCTCTGCTAACGATTTGATATGGAATGCCTGCTGTGTCGAACACCTCTGATAACACCCTGTTTTGTTCTGAGGTGCGGTATAACACGGCAAAATCTGAAAAACTTACGTTTTTGGTGTGTTGCTGACCGTCCACGAGACCAAAATCGATGGAATGAAATCCTATTCCTCCGATTAACTTTTCAATGGTTTTTCCTATAGCCACAGCCTCTGCTTTTTCAGAATCCGTTTCAAAAACATAAATTGTTTTTGGGCCGTCAATTTCCGAATAAATACGTTCTTGAATTGAATCTTTATTTTGAGGGTTAATCACTTGATAAGAACCATCAAGAATAGTCTGGGTTGATCTGTAATTTTTTGTCAAATTTATAACTTTGGCATCAGGATAGTCTTTGATAAACCTCTTAAAATATTTAACACTTGATCCCCTAAACCCGTAGATCGACTGGTTTGGATCGCCGACCACACAAATATTTCTTTCAACACCGGGTGAGGCAAGGGACTTGATAATCCTGTATTGGCCATGATTTAAATCTTGATATTCATCCACAAAGATATGTTGAAAAAGCGTCCTGTAAAAAACGGCGACTTGATTTTTAGTCTCAAGTATTCTAACGGCTTTAAAAATCAAATCTTCATAATCGTAAAACCTTTGTATTTCCAATAAATTCTGATACGATCGATATACTGCTTGAAAAAAATTGTTGTTTGAAGAAGGCATTTTACCCAACCATTCTTCGGGATCAAGTATGTTTTGTTTGGCGGATATAATCCATTCTAACAATTTTTTAGGTTTTATCTTTACCTGAACGCCCGCCCATTTAACACGGTTGACGGCATCTAAAAGCAATAACTCCCGGTCTCTTTCGTCGATGATCGTATAAGATTTTTTTTCAAAATCATTCAAAATATGAAAACAAAGGCTATGAAACGTCCCGATAAAGGGCCTGGTTTTCGATTTCCCGAATATGGTTTCAAGTCGTTGACGCATTTCCTGAGAAGCCTTGTTCGTAAAGGTCACCGCAAGGATGTTCTGCGGTGAAACTTTCTTTTTTTGTATAAGATATGCGATTTTTTGTGTTAGGGTGCGTGTTTTACCGGTTCCAGGCCCAGCAATGATGATTAATGCACCTCCATCATGTTCTACAGCCCGACGTTGTTCTTTATTTAATTCAACTGTTTTAAATTTCTTTCCGGTGGTTTTCTCCGGCGTATCTTTTATAATCAAATTAGACGGAGGATAAGGTTTTGGCTGTTGGTTGCTTGATCTTCTTTTCTTGGATAATGAATCGGTAGAATTTATAGAAAAAATAGGTTTTTGTCCCTGAAGTTTCTTTCTTTCATCTTTACTAAAAATTTTTATTTTGCCAAATTCTCCATCATATCCTGGTAAAAGAACGATTTTATTTTGGCGTACCCTTGTGATCGCTTCCCCCAGTAAGGGCAGTCCCGCAGCGTCGATAACATCTCTTTTTAGCGTCGTTAAAATGTCAAATTCAGGTCCCAGTTTTTCAAGTAAGGTTTTGTAATTTCCCATAACTTTTTTTGAATTCGGGCCTACCTTTAAAACTTCAGACAAGATCTCCACAAGGGGAATGATGTTGCAATAAGGATGATATTTTTTTGGTTTCGTCCCTTCTGGTCGGTCCGAGAGTTCCTCCACCCGGTACAAAACGCCTAGGGTAAGTGGTTTTCCACAAATTGGGCATATTCCGCCCTGCTCCCGTGTTTTGTTAGGCCAAGAACGAACATCACAATTTCTATGTCCATCAAGGTGATATTTCCCTTCTTCCGGAAAAAATTCTAACGTTCCTAAAAATCTTTCAGGGTCACCACTTTTAATAGCAGACTTTATGGCTGAATATGAAATGTCTGTATCAAACAGGTTTGCCTCCCGCCCCAATTTTAATGGTGAATGTGCATCAGAATTTGATACCAGTGTAAGGCCGTCCAGTGAGGATACCCGCCAGTTCATCGCTGGGTCTGATGAAAGGCCTGTCTCAACTGCAAATATAAACGGCGTTAGATCCTCAAAACATTCATCTAAAGAATCGAAGCCTGATTTTGAACCCAACAATGAAAACCATGGTGTCCAAATGTGGGCCGGTATAAGAAATGCCTGATCAGATGTCTCGAGAAGTATTTCAAAAAGGTCCCTGGCATCAAGACCAAGTATTGGCCTTCCATCGGACTTTATATTTCCAATCTTATCTAATTTTGAATTAAAGTTCTCAGCCTGATTTAAATCGGATAGAAACACAAGATTATGATTTTTACGGGTTTTATTGTTTTTTTTATATATGTTGCTTATTTCCGAAACCAGCATAAAGCGCACTTTTCTGCGGCATGACTTTGGAACTTCTTGATCACATAATCTTGAAATTTCATCTTTTAACCTAAACATTCCAGGTTCCGCCGGTATTAGTTTTTCTTTAATTTCAGCAAACCATCCCGGGTGAGTAAAATCACCGGTTCCTATAACCGATAACCCTTTTAGTTGAGCTGAAATATATAGGTTTTCAAAATCCGAATTCTTCGCCGTCGCTCTGGAAAAACGGGAATGAACATGAAAATCAGCGCTAAATTTCATTATTCTCTCTTTGTTATTTGTTTATTGGTAAATACACGAAAAAAACTTGTAACAATCTTATAAACGGTATATATACTTATATCAAATAAAAATAAGCACTATATATAGTATTTTTAAAGGTTTTACATCGCTTTTAAAACACGCATTATAACAACCTTTTTTATATTCATAGTTATTCAACAAACAACTGCTTATTAACAATAAATTTGATACTTTTTATAATCCATTAATTTTGTTTTTTTTTATTTATTTTTTAAACAGTTTTAATACATTTTTTTTCTGTTATTTAAGTAAATTATAAAATTATTATTGTTATGAACAATATATTATTATTATTATTTAATTATATATAAAATAAGGAATAGGTTATGAAGTTTAAAATTCAAAAAAACGATATCCTTGATATACTGTCTAAAGTACAAGGAATAACCGGGCGAAAAAGCAACTTGGCTATTACATCAAACATCCTGATGAAAACAACAGAGAAAGGGATAATACTGGTTGTAACGGACCTTGAAACAGGTTTCGAGGGCTTCTATCCGGCAAGCATAGAAAATCAGGGGGTATTAACTATAAATTCAAGAAAATTTTACGAAATCGTTAAAGAGTTTCCAAGTAAAGATATACAAATAAGTAAATCTGACAACTATTGGATTAAAATAGGTAATAATAACGTAGAGTACAATATTGTAGGATTAAATCCAGATGATTTTCCAGAAACGCCAACAATAGAAAATATCGACTTTTTCACCATTGATTCTGAAGTTTTTAGAAAAATGATTGAAAAAACAATCATTATTACCGGTGCTTCTGATGAAAAAAGAACCCATATCACCGGAATATATTTTGAAATTATTCATCAAGAGGATAAAAGCGTTGTGAGAATGGTTTCAACTGATGGCAACCGGCTTTCAAAAGCAGATTGTGTTTATGAAAAAGACACAAAATTGCCTCAGGATATCGGTATAATTATCCCTAAAAAAGGAATGAATGAAGTTATAAAATTTTTAGATCCTTCAGGAACCGTTCAGATTGGTGTTAAAAATAATAATTTTATTATCAAAAAAGATTATGAGACCGTCATAATAAGACTTCTTGAAGGAGATTTTCCTGAATATGACGATATCATACAAAGAGGATCTTCCCACGCGATCCATTTGGATAGAAAAAAGTTTTTGATGATGTTAAAAAGAATGTCTATTTTATCTTCTGAAGACTACAAAGGAGTTATTTTTAATTTTAAAGACGACAATATTTCTATTACCACAACAAATCCGGACTTGGGTGAATCAAAAGAAGATATGATTATCGACTATAAGGGAGATCTTATTGAAGTTGCATTTAATCCCAGATACATCATAGAAATATTAAGCGTAATTGATACTGAAAAGGTTGTTGTTAATATACTCGATAAGGAAAAACCGTGTTTAATAGAAGGGGAAAACGATGATACATATTTAAGTGTCATCATGCCGATGAAAATATGAAAACAGAAGAAAATATATATAGCGCTGATCAAATAAAAGTTCTCGAAGGACTTGAAGCGGTTAGAAAAAGACCGTCTATGTATATCGGGAACGTTAGTATTGAGGGGCTTCATCACCTGGTCTACGAAGTTGTGGATAACAGTATTGATGAAGCCATGGCGGGTTATTGTGACTTGATAAAGATTGTCATTCATACGGATAACAGTGTCAGTGTTGAAGATAATGGAAGGGGAATACCTGTAGGTATCCAAAAATCAGAGAATATGCCTGCAGTTGAAGTTGTTATGACAAAACTTCATTCAGGTGGTAAATTTGATAATCACTCATATAAAGTTTCTGGTGGACTTCATGGTGTGGGTGTTTCGGTGGTAAATGCGCTTTCAAAATTAATGGAAGTCGAGATTTATTCCGACAAGAAAATTTACTATCAGACGTATGAAAAAGGCAAAAAAATCAGAGAACTGAGTGTGATCGGTAAAACAAAAAAAAGAGGCACCAAAATACACTTTGTTCCTGACACCGAGATTTTAGAAACGGACGACTTTAATTATGAGATTCTGATTCGAAGGTTAAGAGAACTCGCTTTTCTAAACAAGGGGGTCAGATTAACCATAGAAGATGAACGCTCAGACAAAAAAGATGAGTTTTGTTATAAGGGTGGCATAGTGTCGTTTGTGGAATATCTAAATAAAATAAATTTACCGCTTCACAAACCAATATTTATGGAGGGCATAAAAAACGACGTTCAAATAGAAGTTGCCATTCAATATAATAATACGTTCAAGGAAAAAATATATTCTTTTGCAAACAATATCAATACGGTTGAAGGGGGATTTCATCTTATCGGCTTCAAGGCGGGATTAACACGTACTATGAATCAATATTTAACAAATGGAAACCTTCCAAAAAATCTAAAAGCCAAAATTAGTGGAGACGATATCAGGGAGGGTTTAACTGCTGTAATCAGCATTCGAATAAAATCCCCACAGTTTGAAGGTCAAACAAAAACAAAACTCGGAAACAGTGAAGTAAAAGGGCTTGTAGAATCTCTGATCAACGAGAAGTTGAGTATATTTTTAGAGGAAAATCCATCCATAGCCAAAAAAATAATTGCCAAAGCTGTTGATGCTTCGCGGGCTAGAGACGCAGCCAAACGCGCCAGAGACCTCGCTAGAAAACAGGGAGCTCTTATCGATTCAACACTTCCTGGCAAGCTTGCCGATTGCCAGGTTTCGGATCCAGCAGAAAGAGAGCTTTTTATTGTTGAAGGCGACTCTGCCGGAGGCAGTGCAAAACAGGGACGCGACAGAAAATTTCAAGCCATTTTGCCTTTAAAAGGAAAAATCTTAAATGTTGAGAAAGCTCGATTTGATAAAATTTTACGAAGCGAAGAGATTAAAAATATAATTACCGCCCTTGGAACCGGTGTCGGTCTGGAAGAATATAACATAGAGAAAATAAGGTATCATAAAATAATTATAATGACAGATGCTGATGTTGATGGATCTCACATCAGGACACTTCTGTTGACGTTTTATTATAGGCATATGCCCGAGATGATAGATAACGGCTATCTTTACATTGCCCAACCCCCTTTATTCAGGGTTGGGAAAGGCAAGAAAGCGATTTATCTAAAAAATGAAGGCGAGCTGAATGATCATATCTTAAAAAGGACGTGTAATAAGAAAAATGTTAAATTCGGAGAAAGCGAAGACATTTTGTCGGAACACAAGCTTTATATTTTTATGGCAAATTTATCTGAATATTTTTCCATCATATCGAGATTAAAAGAAAAAGGAATTATCCGTGATCTAATTGAAACACTATTTAAAGAAGGGGTTGAAAAGAAAGATTTTCTGCAAGACAAACAGAAAATGTTGCAACTTAAAAACACGCTGAATAAAAACGATTATAATGTCAGCGAAATTATATGGAATAATGAAAGAAATATTTATGAAATGACCGTTACACCGTCTTTTGATAAACAGAAGGAACTAAAGCTTGTCGATTTATCGAAGAACATTAAACCCTTAAAGATCAGCAGAAATCTTGTTTATTCAAACGATTTTCAAAAAAGCCTGATGTTAAGCAAAAATATATTAAAAAATGATAAACCACCATTTTTTATTTTAGATAAAAAAGATGATAAAAACGCTGTGCGGATTGATGATAAAGAGCAATTACTTTCCTATTTTATTAATGAAGGAAAAAAGGGGCTTGGCATTCAAAGATATAAAGGTCTTGGTGAGATGAATCCAGACCAACTATGGGAAACCACAATGAATCCGGACAAAAGGACGCTGTTACAAGTAAGGGTTGAGGACGCCGTTGAAACCGATGAAATTTTTACCGTTCTCATGGGAGAGCAGGTAGAGCCCCGAAGAGAATTTATCAACAATAATGCCCTTGAAGTGAGTATGCTGGATATATAAAGGTGTCTGGTTTTAGGAACAGGATTAAAAATGTACATTCATAAGATTCAAGCAAGAGATTTACCGGACCTTTGGTTTCAGGCCGTTCATGATATACTTGACCATGGCAGAAAATTTAAAATAGATCGCGGGAGTTATTCAGGGCAGACGAGGCTTGAATATGATTTTTTTACCGGACACATAAAATACCCGGGAAACCAGCCGCTTTTACCCGACATACCGCCATCCTGTGGTATACCAAATCCAGTGGAAGAAGCTTATATATACGGCGGGGAAGGCTATGAAAGGTCGTACATCGAATATATCATGACCGGACAAAAAGAGCCGGGTGAATCCTATACATATGGAGAAAGATTAACCCGGGCGCCGATCACAGAGGAAAAGTTTAAATGGTGGGAGGAGGGGAACACGGAGATTATAGACAAAAGAGCCGTGGATGGAAAAGCTGTTTTTGAAGAAAACGGCAAACTTTATTTGAATCAAATCGAATGGATCATTCAAACGTATAAAAAATTCGGGAGCAGAAACAACCAGATGGTGCTTCAAGTGGCACATCCTTCCGACCTAACCTTATTAGACCCGCCGTGTTTGCGCGCCATAGACACAAGAGTTCAGGATGGCGCGCTTCATTTTATAGTATATTTTCGCTCCTGGGATCTTTGGGGAGGGATGCCGGCGAACCTGGCTGGAATTCAGAATCTCAAAGAATATATGGCCGGCGAGATTGGCGT
Source organism: uncultured Desulfobacterales bacterium (assembly GCA_937998305.1). Taxonomy (GTDB): domain Bacteria; phylum Desulfobacterota; class Desulfobacteria; order Desulfobacterales; family UBA11574; genus UBA11574. Next base: position 44,562 of record CALLDL010000057.1, read on the forward strand.
AAAAGACGGTGAAATGATTGTTGAAAGCAAGGGGCTTCACCTTTATGGCTATGCAGAAGAACTGGCGAAGCTGAGATGTATGAAAGCATAGGTATAAAGGAATTGTCAAAATTCTATACTGCTGGGCGTTCTTGGAAAAGGAATAACATCCCGGATGTTGCTGATACCGGTTATCAACATAAGCAACCGTTCGAATCCAAGACCAAAGCCACTGTGTTCAACAGATCCGAAACGCCTTGAATCCAAATACCACCAGTAATTCTCTTTCGGCAGATCCATTTCATCCATCCGGTTTTCAAGCACCTCAAGGCGTTCTTCGCGCTGGCTTCCACCAATAATTTCTCCAATTCGAGGCACAAGAACATCCATAGCTGCTACTGTTTGATGATCATCGTTTAAACGCATATAAAACGGTTTTATGGTTGTGGGGTAGTCATAGACAATTAAAGGTTTCTTAAAGTGTTGTTCTGTTAAATAGCGTTCATGTTCGGTTTGAAGGTCTTTTCCAAACTCGATGTCATATTCAAATTTTTTTCCGGATTTTTTTAATATTTCTACGGCAGAAGTATAGGGCAGGCGTTTAAAATCGGATGTCGCCACATTGTCCAGAGTTTTTATCAGTTTTTTATCCACATATTTTGCAAAGAGTTCGATGTCTTCCTTGCATTCTTCAAGCACAAAACCCGTTAAAAATTTTATCATTTCTTCAGCAAGATTCATATTTCCTTTAAGATCACAGAATGCCATCTCTGGCTCAACCATCCAAAATTCTGCAACATGTCTGCTGGTGTGGGAGTCTTCAGCTCGAAATGTTGGGCCGAAGGTATAAACATCTCCAAGGGCAAGAGCAAACATTTCTGCGGACAACTGCCCGGATACGGTTAGATTTACCTCTTTGCCAAAAAAATCTTCGGCGAAGTCTGTTTTACCGTCTTTAAAAGGCAGATTATCCAGGGCCAGTGTGGTTACGCGAAACATCTCCCCCGCCCCCTCACAATCTGAGCCGGTGATGACGGGTGAATGGATATATTTAAACCCCTTGTCTCTAAAAAATTTATGAATAGCGTATGATAACTCTGATCTGATTCGAAATGTGGCACCGTATTTATTTGTTCGAGGTCTTAAATGGGCGATGGTTCTTAAGAATTCATCTGTATGACGTTTTTTCTGAAGCGGGTAGGTTTCGGGGGCGACACTTAAAATTTCAACCGTTTCCGCAATAAGCTCCCATTTTTGTCCGGAACCTTGTGATTCTGCAAGTTTCCCGGAAACAGAAACCGCAGATCCAGTAGAGAGGCTGGTAATATTTTTGTAATTCTCCAAGGTGTTGTCTGAAATTATCTGAATATTTTTCAGACAGGATCCGTCATTGACTTCAATAAATGAGAAACTTTTTGAATCACGCCGGGTTCGGACCCAACCCTTTATAAGAACATGATCGATGGGGGTTTTTGATTGAAGTAAGTTTACGATTTTTGTGCGTTTCATCATAAGCCTCCATATCAGAACAACTATTTTTAGCAAAATTGGGGTGCGATACCGGAGTTATAATTTAGCCGTAATATTATAAAGCTGGTCTTTTCGTTGTAATACGATAACCAAGGACTTTTTTTTGCGGTATTTAATAATCGCTTTTTTAAAATCATTAACATTTTTTATCGTTAATTCATTCATTTGTCGAATAACATCCCCGGGCCTGGCGCCGATACGGGCGAGATATGAATTGCGATTAATTTCTGTAATCACAACCCCTTCTTGTGTCTGTGTTTTGTACATATAACGATTTTTCTTGGAAAGATTTTTTACCGTGATTCCGAGGATGTTGTGAGCCAGGTCCAAAGCCAGCTCTATTGGAAAGGATGAAAATTTCACAGAAACATCTCTTGGTTTGCCATTTCTCCATATGTTTATATTAATGGTTTCTCCGGCTGAAATGTTGCTCATCGCTGTATTAAAATCGTTTTGAGAAAGAATTTTTCGAGATCCAACAGATCGTATAATATCTCCCTCGTGAATGCCAGCTTTAAAGGCAGGACCAGATTTTTCAGTTTTTTTAACCAATACACCCTTGACGCCCGTTGCTTTAAGATATTGGGCCAGTTCAGCATCCAAATCTTGAACGGTAACACCCATCCAGACCGGTATAACCTCTCCGTATTTGACAAGGTCTGTAACAATCCTTCTGGCTTTGTTAATGGGTATGGCAAAACCGATACCTCGAGCTTTGGCATATATGGCGGTATTAATACCGATAAGCTCACCATAAATGTTCAATAGCGGTCCTCCGCTGTTTCCCGGATTAATAGAAGCGTCCGTCTGAATAAAATCATGATAGAATGCTTTGTCGACCCTTATACTCCGATTTGTGGCGCTGATAACGCCTGTTGTTACGGTGTTTGAGAAACCGAAAGGATTTCCGATGGCGATCACCGTTTCACCGATCATAAGATTGTTGGAATTACCCATTTTAATAGCCGGGAGATCGCCTTTGGGGGAAATACGTAATACGGCGAGATCGGAATCAGGATCTGCACCTATAATCTGTGCTTTGAACTCGCGCCCGTCTTTTAAAGCAACGGTAATGGTTGAACTTTTTACAATTACGTGTTTGTTGGTAAGAATAAATCCTCGTTTGCCATCAATAATGACTCCGGATCCCAGACTGCTTCGCTTATATTTTTGTTCGAAACCGGGGTCGAAAAAGTCTCTGAAAAAAGATTCGAAGTTAGGATCCATCCCAAATCCGTAAAATGGATTTACACGCTTGCGAACCTCAAACTCCGAGCTTATGTTAACCACTGCGGGACTGACTTTTCGAATGGCTTTTACAACCGCACTTTCGCGCAAACTTTCAGCGTTGAGGAAAGCCGGTGTAATAAGAAAAAACAGGTTAAAAAAAACAAGAAGGGAAACCGCTGAAATTATAAGTGTATTGTTTTGCGATTTTATTTCTGGCATTTTGAGCTCCGGTATAATACGATTAAGTATAATCTAAATAGAACGATTTTTATTCGATCTGGGCCGATCTCTTTCGCATATAGGATTCTCTAAAACCCCCGACATATCCGCGAGTATGCCTGAGGTTTTTGGGAATCCCTATGTATCAAGATTTTACCACATCTCATTGCAAAAAAATCGCCCAACGTTGTTATAAATAAGAAAAACCAATCCATTTTTTCACCCATGGATTTCTGTCGATCATTTAAGTGGTGTGATTTTTGAGAAAATATATATCATGAGCATAAAAAGCATTCAAGATATCTTACCCCTGATAGAGCAACCCAGCCGATATTTAGGCTCTGAAATCAACACCATTAAAAAAGATCACAGCAAGATAGACTTATGTTTTGCGCTTGCTTTTCCGGATCTATATGAGATCGGAACCTCTCATTTCGGACTTCAGATACTGTATCATATCCTTAACAGCCACCCAAAGATTGCAGCTGAAAGGGTTTTTGCACCTGCACCCGATATGGAGGAATATCTCAGATCATCCGGGCTCTCGGTTGCTTCGTTGGAATCAAAAAAACCGCTAAAGGCGTTTGATATCATCGGTTTTAGCCTTCTTTATGAGCTTAATTATACGAATATACTCAGCATATTGGATCTGGCCGGCATTCCTTTTCTGTCGCGACATCGGGACGGCTCATTCCCATTAGTTATTGCAGGTGGTCCTTGTACATGTAATCCAGAGCCGGTGGCAGATTTTTTTGATGCCATCGTAATTGGAGATGGTGAAAAAGTCATCATAAAAATGTGCCGAGTCTGGCTTGAATGGAAGGCAGAGAACAACCGCGACAAAGAAACCCTTTTAAGACAATGGTCTCACATTGAAGGTGTCTATATCCCGGAGTTTTTTAATCCGGAATTTGATCACCATGGTTTTCAGACGCTTAAGCCAAAATATCCGGATTATGATATAATAAAAAAAACGGTTGTTGGCGATCTTAACGAAGTGCCCTTTCCCGACACACCGATTATTCCATACGGTAAACCAGTTCATGATCGCTTAAGACTTGAGATATCAAGAGGATGCACCAGAGGATGCCGGTTCTGCCAGGCCGGAATGATATACCGACCGGTCCGTGAAAGATCTTTAAAGAAGTTACTCTCGCTTTCAGATGCTTCTGTTGCTGCAACCGGATATGAAGACATATCACTTTTATCTTTAAGTACAGGGGATTATGGTTGTATTTTACCATTAATGGAAAACATGATGTCAAGGTATGCGAATCACCGTATTGCGATATCCCTTCCTTCTCTAAGGGCTGGCACATTAACCCCCGGCCTGATGAATCTTGTAAAAAAGGTCAGAAAAACCGGCTTTACAATAGCACCGGAAGCGGGAAGTCAGCGGCTTCGAGACGTGATTAATAAAAATATAACGGAAAAAGAAATCATAGACACGGTAAAAGATGCGTTTTTACTGGGGTGGCAGGTTATAAAGCTCTATTTTATGGTTGGCCTTCCCACTGAAACGAAAGACGACCTAGAAGCGATAGTTGATCTTGTGAAAAGACTCAAAACGATTAACCGTGAAAATAGACGAAAAGGCCAAATCAACGTCAGTATAACAACGTTTATTCCAAAACCTCACACCCCTTTTCAGTGGTCGTCTCAAATTTCATTAGACGAGTCGAAACATAAAATTACCTGGTTAAAGAAGAAACTAAAAACACCAGGGGTTCGATTTAAGTGGCAGAACCCCGAAGTGAGTATTATAGAAGGACTTTGGGCACGAGGAGACCGTCGTCTCAACCGTTTGTTGGTGGCTGCATATAACAAAGGATGTAAATTTGACGGCTGGAGCGATAAGTTTAGATATCGGTCGTGGGAAGCGTCTTTATTAGATGAAGGCGTTGATATTGATTTTTTTACTACACGTGTTAGAAATACTATCGAACCGTTACCATGGGATCATATTGATACCAGGGTGTCAAAAGAGTATTTAATAAGCGAGTTGAATAAAGCCTCAGAAGGTGTGCACACAATCGATTGTCGAAACGGCAATTGTAACCAATGCGGGGCGTGTGATTTTGAAGCTATTGCACCCAAAGTGTTTGATGACCGTAAAGAAGATATGGCAAAAAATTTTACGCAAGACCACCATAAACCCAAAGATTATAAAAAATTAAAGATATCATTTTCTAAGCTGGATCAGGCAAAATATTTTGGGCATCTTGAAATGGTTAAAATTATTTTTCGCGCGATTCGACGTGCCGGTATACCTGTTAAATATTCAGAAGGGTTTCATCCGAAGCCGTTGATATCCTTTGAAGATGCGCTACCCATCGGCTTAGAGAGTTTGAATGAAATATTTTATTTATCCGTACATAGCAATGTAAAACCGCAAACCATCATAAACGGATTAAACTGTCATCTTCCAAGGGGATTGCGTATTCTTAACTGTCATCTTGCTCCGACAAAGCCTTCGAATAATACATTTGAGCCCGTTATTTATATGGTAACCTCCCAAAACGGTTTTTTTGATGAAGAAAAAATGAACCATTTTAACAAGATGTCAGAACTCATAGTTACGCGGTTCAATCGAAAAGGGAAAACCAAAAAGATAAACTTAAAAGAGATGGTGGTAAATCTGGCATTGCTCGCACCCAATCAGCTGAGGATGACCCTCGGATCGGAACCGGGAAAAACGGTGAGACCTTTTGTCGTTCTTGAAAAGATTTTCGGGTTATCCAAGGTAGAGATAAAACAGGCAGCGGTTGTCAAACTATAATTTAATAATCAGGAAAAAACATGTATAAAAAAATTGTCATCAATGTTGCTGATCATGAAACCAGGGTGGCGCTTCTAGAGGATGGAAACATTGCTGAACTTTTCATAGAACAGGGAGATGCTTCAGATATTGCCGGAAATATTTACAAGGGAAAAGTACAGCGAGTTCTTCCGGGCATGCAGGCTGCTTTTGTAGATATAGGGCTAAAGCAGGCTGCTTTTATCTATGTGAGCGATGTCATTGGTGGAAATTATAGCCTTATTGAAGATTTCTTGAATAACAATAGTAGTACAGAAGAAGGCATTCCTTTTAATTCTTATATTTCTTCTATTCGTCGTGATAGGCACATTGAAGAACTTATCACTGAAGGACAAGAAATGATGGTTCAAGCTGCCAAAGCTCCCATGGGCTCAAAAGGAGCGCGGCTGACGACGCATATTTCCCTTCCCGGCCGATTTCTTGTGCTTATGTCGGCATCAGAGCATATTGGGATTTCCAGGCGAATAGAAAATGATACAGAGCGGAATCGTTTAAAGGCGACCGTTGAATCTATCCGTGAGAACAGTTTCGGATATATTGTTCGAACTGCAGCAGAAGGTGTCCAGGAAGAGACGCTTAAATATGAGATGGGGTTTCTCAACAATTTGTGGGAGAGTATTCAACAGAAATACCAAACAGCTCCGGCGCCGTATCTTTTACATAAGGAGGTGACCATTGGTCTTCGTGCTGTTCGAGATCTTTTGTTGCATGAAGCTGAAAAACTGATCATAGACTCTCGTTCGGGGTATGAATCTATTTTAAAATTTCTTGATGAATTCATGCCGAGCCTTAAAGATTCAGTGGAGTTTTATGAAGGCTTGGAGCCGATTTTTGATTCATTTAATTTGGAAGCGGATATTTCACGCGCATTAAAAAAGAAGGTGTGGTTGAAGTCCGGGGGATATATCGTGATTGAACTTACAGAGGCACTGGTGGCCATCGATGTAAACACAGGACGATATGTCGGTAAATATAATCTGGAGGAAACGATTCTAAAAACCAACCTTGAAGCTGTTAAAGAAATCGCCTATCAAATCCGTCTTCGGGATATCGGGGGAATCATTATTATCGATTTTATCGATATGGAAAAAAAGTCGAATCAGGAAAAAGTCTTCAATGTACTAAAGGAGGCGCTTAAAAAAGATAGAAGTAAAACCCACGTACTACCCATATCAGAGTTGGGGTTGATACAAATGACCCGAAAGCGGATTCGAAAATCGTTGACAAGGATACTGTGCGAGCCTTGCTTTTATTGTGACGGAGAAGGATATCTTATCTCCAAACAGACAATATGTTACAATATTTATAGGGAAATTCTTCGTGAATCACGAGACATGATAGGGGTCAAGGTCAGCCTGAGAGTAAACCCTGAAATTGCCGAACTTCTTTATGGTGAGGAAAGCCATATTATCGTCGCTGTTGAGCGAGTTATCGGGAGGCAAATTGTCATATACCCGGACGCCAAGCTTCATATGGAAGAGTTTAATATTTTTGAAATTATCAAGGAATAAAAAGGGCTTGAGTATTCTATATGACGTTTGAAAAAAGTATAATATATGGTTTTATATTTTTGGATAAGTTTGAAGCTTGACAACTCGGTTATCTTATGATTTATATTTTGGGTTTAATTCATAAATAACACTTTTTTTAAAGGCTGGAAAAAGCACTTAGGTGTCTGAATAAGGATATTAGGTTATGAAACGAACATATCAACCAAGCAGAATCAAGCGGGCAAGAACACACGGGTTTCTGAAAAGAATGTCGACAAAACAAGGCAGAAGGATTATCAACAGGCGCAGAGCAAAAGGCAGGACCCGTTTGACGGTATGAAAAGTGTTGCTCGATAAAATAAATTGAGAGATAATAAAGGGTTAAAAAGAGGAGTCTCTTTTGCGCTTTTGTTTTACCAAGGCGGACAGAATATTAAAACGCTCTGAATTTCTTAAATTGTCTATTTTGGGGAAGAAAACACAGAACAGTCATTTTATTGCAATATTCTCTCCAGGTCGATGTCAAAGAACCCGCCTTGGTGTCACTGTAGCGAGAAAAGTAGGCAATGCCCCTACAAGAAACAGGATTAAAAGATTTTCTCGCGAATATTTTCGGCTAAACAGGCACATTATTACAGGTCATTGGGATATCAATATTATCGCTAAAAAGCGGGCCGCTGATTTATCATCGGAGCAGGCCTTTCTATCCCTGAAAGACGTTTTTAAGAATATTTCCAGGAGTTAGAGCATTAATAGAATATTTGTGATACCGGCTCTGATTTTCATAAGAGCATATCAATTCATATTGTCTCCAATACTGGCTCCTGCATGCCGTTTTTATCCAACCTGTTCTGAGTATGCCTATCAGTCTATTTTGCGTTATGGACTTCTTAAGGGATTTCTCCTTGCTTTGAAAAGAATTTTTAGGTGTCATCCCTTTCATCCGGGAGGAATCGATCCTGTTCCATAAAGCATCGTAAATGACGCCACTATGAGGCAGGTTCGAAATAAAGGATGCCGATTCAGGAGGGAAATATATTTGCCCGCCTTCGCACAATCCTACATAGATTTTGCTCCTCTGAACCCGAAAATACCGATGATTCAATTAATCTGAACAAAACTTTTTATATATTGTATAGAACTTTGGAGAGGATAGAGGATAATGGAACATGCGCGATTATTTATTGCAATAGGGCTGTCTTTGCTTGTCTTTATCGGCTGGAATTTTTTATTTGTTGATAAACAAAAGGAAAAGCTTCCCCAACAGGCCATTCAAGCGGAACAACAGCCAGATAAAACATCAGGGATAACAGAAAAACAAAAGATACCAAAAGAAACAACCCCCCTAAAAACAACACCGCCTTTAAAGGAATTTGCTTCAGAGCCGATTAAACCTTCACGAACGATAACTGTTAATTTACCATTTTACACAGCACAGATTTCAGAAAAAGGGGCTGTATTCAAAAGTTTTGTCCTCAACAAATACCGACAAACCATTGATACCAATTCCCCATTGCTTGACATGATAAATCCTGATTTGTCCCAAGGAACAGTACGGATTGGATTTGCCGGTAATAGCCTTCAGGGAATCGATGATGCGATTTTTTCAACCAATCTTGAAAAGGATTCTGTAGATATCAAGAATAAAGCCAAAGAGATTTCTTTTTCATGGACATCCCCCAAGGGGGTTGTTGTTGAAAAGACATATTTATTTTCACCTGAAACCTATATAATTTCCCTTGACGTTACCATTAAAAACGGTTCCGATCAGACCATTAAAGACCATCTCACACTATCTCTATTAAAAACGACACCGGACAGCGTGAGTAGGTATGGCTTTGAAGGGCCGAGCGCACTGATCAACAATAAACTCAAGCAAGTTAAGATTAAGAAAATAAAAAAGAAAGACGTATATCCTGGAAAATTAACATGGATTGCGGTTCAGGATCGTTATTTCATGTCTGCTATCGTACCCAATGAAGCTGTGGATGCCAGTATGCACCTTGGCCTTAATGAGGATAAAATCCTAAAGAATACATATGTTGAGCCGGAGCAGGTGATTCATCCTGACGGTCAGCATGTTTTTAAGTACAAATTGTTTTTCGGGCCGAAAAGCATGACAGTTTTAAAATCCGTGGATTATGACCTGATAAAAGCCGTCCATTTCGGTTTCTTTGACGTACTTGCCAAACCATGTGTCTGGATAATGAATTTTATATATAATTTTATCCCCAACTATGGTGTTGCCATTATCATTTTGACGATATTTACCAAAATCCTTCTGTGGCCGCTGGGAAATAAAAGCTATAAATCAATGGCTGCAATGAAAAAAATTCAACCGTTGATGGCGGACATAAAAGAGAAATATAAAGGCGACAAGAAAAAAATGAATGAAGAGATGATGGGATTGTATAAAACGTATAAGGTCAATCCCCTGGGCGGATGTCTTCCAATGGTGGTGCAGATTCCCGTGTTTTTTGCGCTTTATAGAATGTTATATGAAGCCATAGAATTAAGACACGCACCGTTTTTCTGGTGGATCACTGATCTGGCAGCACCGGATCGCCTTTTTCGATTCGATTTTTCAATCCCATTCATGGAGGCGCCATACGGCGTACCTGTTTTAACCATAATTATGGGAGCGACCATGTTTATACAGCAAAAAATGTCGCCGCCAGCAGGGGATCCGACCCAGGCCAAAATGATGATGATGATGCCGATTGTTTTTACGGTAATTTTTATCAATTTTTCTTCGGGGCTTGTTTTATACTGGCTTGTAAACAATATCATTTCCGTGGCTCAACAGTATTATATCACGAAGAAAAACGCTTAATAACGGAGGTTTAATAATGTCGCCCAGCTTGGAGTTTGAGGATAAAAATGTTGAAATGGCAGTAAAAAAAGCCTGTGAAGAATTAAATATACCCAGGGAAAAACTCAAGCATGATGTTATTTCCTACGGGTCAACCGGAATTTTTGGGTTGGTGGGCACCAAAAAAGCGCGTATTCGTGTTACCTTACCGAAAACAACCCAGAAATTAAAAATTGAGGATTCGAATACAAAAAAACATAAGACCGATTCTTTGGATCAAACCGTAAAGAATGCCGACGTTCAAATGGATACCCCAAGTGATAATATAGAACGTTCCCCTTCAGAGGATGATCCACAAGAAATCGGCCGGGAAGCCCTGCAACGCATTATTGATTTAATTACCACGGATGCGACAATCTCGATTGAAAAGAAATCAAATCGATCTTTTTTCAATGTTAGGGGTGGAAACTCTGCCGTTCTTATTGGCAAGCGCGGGCAAACCCTTGAAGCAATGCAATATATCGTTGAAAAAATTGTTAATAAGAAAAGAAAAGAACGTGTCGGAATTCAGGTAGATGTTGAAGGGTATCTTGAAAAAAGGCGTATTAGCTTGGAAAAAACGGCGCTTAGGCTTGCCGAGAAAGTTAAACGGACTGGAAAACCAGCAACAATCGGCCAAATGAACTCTCACGATCGACGGATTGTACATATTGCCTTAAAAGATGACAACATGGTGAGAACTCAGAGTATGGGTGAAGGAATTTTAAGGAAACTTGTCATATTTCCCAAGAAAAGTTCATCCCGAAAGAAAAACTATTAATTCAAGTTTAGCACCTGAATGTGACTGAAAAGCATTTGAAGTCGCGAGCCGAAATAAATTTTTTAAGGTACAATATTTCACTACTATGGAACGCATGAAAATGGTATTTCAAAGGCCCCTATTCGTTTGATGGTGTTGAAACCGGCTATACATGTTATAAAAATGGAATATGATACTATCGCTGCCATTGCAACGCCTACCGGTAGCGGCGGTATCGGGATTATTAAAATCTCCGGTAAAGACGCTTTTTCAATCGCTGAAAAAATTTTTCAAAGCTCTCACGCGTCGTGGGGTAAAGACCGTTCGGATGGTGACGCCATCTCTTTCCCCTTAAAATCCCACCGCCTTTATCACGGTCATATTGTAAATCCTGAAACAGGAACAGTGTTGGATGAAGTTCTTCTGTCGGCAATGAAAGCCCGCAGGACATACACCAGAGAAGATGTTATCGAAATAAACACCCATTCAGGCTATATTGTAATGGCTTCGATATTAGATTTGGTATTACAAAAAGGTGCCAGGCTAGCCGATCCCGGTGAATTCACAAAAAGAGCATATCTTAGCGGTCGTATTGATCTCACCCAGGCAGAGGCGGTTATTGACATTATCAATTCCAGAACCGAAAAATCACTTGAAATTGCAATTTCACAGATAAAAGGGGGATTGAAAAACCGAATTGAGTCCACAAGAAATTCACTGATTGACATTTTAACACAAGTGGAGGCTGCTATAGATTTTCCGGAAGATGTTGGGGACGTTATCGATGTGGAATCCGTTATTCAAATTTTGGACAAAGCGGTTATCGATGAGTTATCAGGACTGGTCGCACAATATGAAAATACGCATTTTTTAAGAGACGGCCTAAAAATGATCGTGGTCGGCAGACCCAATGTGGGCAAATCGAGCCTTATGAACCGGCTGATACAGGATGATCGCGTAATTGTTACACCCATTCCCGGAACGACAAGAGATTTAATTGAAGAAACATTAAATATTCGCGGTATACCGGTTATTCTTGCAGATAGCGCCGGCCTTCACGAGACAAAAGATCCGGTTGAAGTCATCGGCATTGAAAAGACCAAAGAATATATCCACGCTTCGGATTTGATACTTTTCATGATCGATGCAAGTAATCCGTTCACTAGGGAGGATCAAATAATATATCAGACAATCGATGAAAAACGGCTGATATTGGTGATAAATAAAATCGATTTGGTGGAAGATGATTTTAAACCTGAAATTCCCGAAGCATGGGATAAAGTCCCAAGCATCAAGATTTCAGCTTTGTATGGAAATGGATTGAGCTCGCTCAAGGATTTAATCGCAAAACTTTCAATTGGAGACCACCACCTTGACGTTCAAAATACAATCAGTCCCAATTTAAGGCATAAAATTGCCCTTGAGAAGAGTTTGGAGTTTGCAGTTTCCGCGGGTGAAGAAATACGAAAAGGGACTTCTTTCGAGTTGGTCGCCATCGATATTAAGGAAACATTAGACAGCCTGGGTGAAATTATTGGAGCCGTTGCCAAAGAGGATGTCATCGATCAGATTTTTAACCGATTCTGTATCGGGAAATAATGTTTCACGTGAAACATTATTTCCCTTTGGTTGTAGTGTTTATTGCTGTTTAATATAAAAATATAAAATTTTAGGAGTTAAATAATGAAAATAGATTTTACATTATATTTTGAAAAATATAAGGCGCTTTCAGCTAAAGCAGATGAAATGTTTGCAAAAGTACAAAATGAGTTTCCAGAATGCGTAACATGTGAAATTAAATGCGCAGACTGCTGTCATGCATTATTCGACCTAACATTGATCGAAGCGATTTATATCAATCATCGGGTTAATGAAATGTTTGAAGGCAAAAAATTAGAGACGATTATTGAAAATTCGAACCGGGCGGATCGAAAAACTTACATGGTTAAAAGAAAAGCATATAAGGACAAAGAAGCTGGAAAGAACGAAGTTGAAATACTTATGGAAATTGCCGCTGAACGCGTCAGATGTCCACTTCTTAACAAAGATGATATGTGCGATCTCTATGAATATCGCCCCATCACCTGCCGACTTTATGGTATGCCGACGTCTACAGGCGGCATCTCGCATACCTGCGGGAAGTCGGCTTTTGTTGAAGGCAAACCATATCCTACGGCCAACCTGGATGTTATTCAAAAAAAGCTTTACGAAATTTCTGCTGAATTTGTCGGCCAAATCAAGACCCGGCATGCCAAGATGGCAGATATGCTTGTTCCGTTATCCATGGCGATTCTCACCGATTATGACGAAAACTATCTTGGGGTTGTAGATGAAAATGAAACCCTAAAGAAGCAAGGAAAAGAAAATGACAACGATATCCCCTGAAGAAGAGGAAAGACGAAAAAAAGCCATTTTCGATAGTATGTCCCCCAGACGCCAGAAACACATCTTAAAAAAAGGATATGAAAAATGGGAGCCCTTCCAGGAACCCAAAGATCCCATAGATATGAGAAAAGATAAAACCAAGCGAACAACGCAAATGCTGGTCCGGGAATTTTTACAAACGAGAAGTTTTCAGGAGTACAGTAATGCATACGGCGGCGGCGTGTTTGAGATTTGCCTTGGAATTATCAACGATGATGACAGGTGCAAGGGGATGTTCGATTTTTCCGTCTGGTACCATGAATTGTTAAAGCGGGAGGGGCATGAGTGACCATTATTCCTGACGTTTTGAGACCTTTGCAAAATCTCCCTGTTCGCCCAATTTCTGCGTCAGCCTCAAATTTTAATCCTCGAAATACTCAATGTATGCCTGCCTGCCCCGTAGGTCCGGCAGATCGTACTGGGGTGGTTAAAATTTTCGTTTTCCCTCAGGGCGTAGGCCCTACGGGCTGGAGGCTTGAACTTGAACAAAAATGAATGTTTTTCAAAGGTCTCGTTTTAAGCGGGCTTTTTTATAACGTTTTTCCCAAAATGGGCTGTCATCAAAGAACAATCATAAAACTCCACAAGATGCCCGCACAGATTGCAGATCCGATAACACCAGAAGAGTTACAGGCCATGGCATGCATGAGGAGGAAATTTTCAGGATCTTCAGACTGACCCACCAGATGAACCTCTCGGGCTGAACCGGGAACAGCGGATACACCGGCTGCGCCCAGCAATGGATTGATCTTCTCTTTAAGAAAAAAATTCATAATTTTGGCAAAAATAACGCCGGAAGCAGTGGCAATACTAAAGGCAACGGCACCAAGGACGAAAATAAGCACAGATTTTGGCGTTAGAAACACATCGCCCTGGGTGCTGGCACCCACCGTTAAGCCCAGTAGTATTGTTGCCGTATCGATGATTGCCGTACGGGCGGTCTGAGCCAGACGTTCGGTGACGCCGCATTCTTTTAAGAAATTACCAAAAAAGAACGTTCCAAGAAGCGGTATGGAAGCCGGCGCTAGAAAACAGCACAAGATAACAGCGATGCCGGGGAAGATGATACGTTCTTTCTTGGACACTTCCCGGAGTTCCGGCATACGGATGAGCCTTTCCTCGCGGCTGGTCAAAAGTCTCATGATGGGTGGCTGAATGACGGGGATCAAGGCCATGTAGGAATAGGCAGCGATGGCGATGGGTCCGATGAGATGGGGCGCCAGTTTGGCGGTGAGAAAGATGGATGTTGGTCCGTCGGCGCCGCCGATAATAGCAATGGATGCGGCTTCCTTGGGTAAAAACCCGAGGCCAAGAGCACCCAGCAGGGTAAAAAATATTCCCATTTGAGCGGCTGCCCCCAAAAGCATGAGACTCGGCCGTGCCAGTAAAGAAGAAAAATCGGTCATTGCCCCTAGGCCCAGAAAAACGATAGAAGGATAGAGACCCGTGGTCACGCCGAAATACAAATAGTGCAGCACACTGTTGCTTTCATATATACCAAGTCCAAATCCTTTGAAAAAAGGAACATTCCCCACCAGAATACCAAAGCCGATGGGAATAAGAAGAAGCGGTTCGTATTTTTTTGCGGTTCCAAGATATAAAAATACAGTGCCGACCACGATCATGATAACATTACGATAGTCCGCCAGATAGTACCCGGTATTTGATAAAAATTGGAAAAGCAGATCCATGCATTAACCTTTATTCTTTTTCGTTAACTGTATTTTCTTTAGGTAAATTCCAGCTGAATACGCCATCACCGTAAGGGATTAATATGTTGGCATCACGAAAAGCTGTAAGCGTTATGTGTGGGTGTGGAAAATTGTTTTCCTTGGCGATTTTATAAAGATCCGAAAGATAAAAAGTTTCTCCAATTTCTTCAATCAAAGGTTGATACAGACAGGCGATTTCATCAAGCTCCGAGGGAAATTCTTTGGGCAAATCTGAATCCGGTTGTTCTTCAGGTTCATCGTTTTCCTGTATTTTGTTGTTGTTTCGGAAACCGGTGTATTTATTTTCAAAGAACAGCAGTATCCTGTGAATTTGGGAAATTGCGGTGGACAGCACAACCAGTCCGGAAAAAACGATCAAAGCGCCGGCAATGGCCATTGCCCAGCCGTTATGAGTTGATATTGCATGAAAGCCGTACAATTGATATCTTCCTTGTTCGAATAAACAACTATGTATTAAACTAATTCACATTATCAAAAAGGTGTACATTGCTTCTAATGCGTCACCACCTGCATGAAAAACAATCCTTTTTTTCCATCATACATCTTAAAAAAAGTCAACACTAAAGCGCTGTGTGTTCTATTATCGCTTAAATTAGAATCCATTAAAATGAACAAATGGGTTAAGGAAAGAGATTGCGTTGCAATAAAAGGAGAACTACTAAAAGCTTTAAATAAACATACAAAAAAACCGATTGAACATATCTATTTCGATTCATTTCTTTATCAGTAAAGAATCCTGGCCCAAAGGACCAGGCTTTGGTTTGCCCCTGAAAGGGGCTCAAAGCCGTACAAGTTAAAAGTGTCTAAAGTGATCTAAAGTGCCTAAAGTTATGGTGTCGCTTCGCTCCGGTGTTTTTTTATAATTG